>JBAWDM010000325.1:0-19685 GCA_049590735.1 Asticcacaulis sp.
GGCGAAATCCGTATCGCCATAATCTGATTGCGCTGCTTACGCATGATCTGAAACTTACGACCATAAAAGATAAAGGTCTGGCCGGGCTCAGGAATGGTGCGGGCCTCATGGATGACCAGACCGGCTATGGTCACCGCATCATCGTCCGGCAGGTTCCAGTCCATCGCCCGGTTCAGGTCGCGGATAGCCAGCTCACCATCCACATGAATAGAACCATCGGCCTGCTTGCGCATAGAGGTCAGAACGGCATCATGTTCGTCATCAATTTCGCCGACGATTTCTTCGAGAATATCCTCAAGCGTCACCAGACCCTGCAGGGCACCATATTCATCAACCACCAGAGCAAAATGCGATTTCTTTTTCAGGAAGCTCGCCAACTGATCCTTCAGATTGGTGGTGTCAGGAATAAACCAGGGCTCGCGGACAATGGCCATGACGTCAATATTGTTGACATCGCCTCTGGCACGGGTGACGGCCGCCATCAAGTCGCGGGCATGCAGGACGCCGATTATATTTTCTGTATTGTCCAGATAAAGCGGCACACGAGTATGGCTGAAATTGAGGGCGGCTTCTATAATATCAGAGGTGGGCAGGCCGGCATCAATCATATCAATGGATTTACGGTGCACCATGATCTGACTGACATCCAGTTCCGCCAGATCCAGCACGCCACGAAACATATTGCGGTCGTCGCTTTTGACGGCACCTTCGTCGTGGTGATATTCGACGGCGCCGCGAATTTCTTCGTGCGCCGCCAAAACATCAACCTCCATCGACATCCGGACGCCAAACAAACGTAAAGTACCGCGCACAAACCATTGTACAGCATTGATAATCGGGCCAAAGGCGATCACCGTCCACAGCACCGGACGCGACATGAAGCGCGCGGTCGCTTCAGGGCGCATAATGGCCAGAGTCTTGGGCAGGACTTCGGCAAAGACTAGTACCAGCACAGTCATGACGCCGGTCGAGATGGCCGCGCCCCACGGTCCCGGAATAATCTTGTCAATGGAGATGGTCGCAATGGCAGCTGCGCCGATATTCAGCACATTTTGCAACAGCAGGATGGCACCGATCATTTTTTCACGGTCGGTCAGCAGGCGGTTGACGAGTTTGGCGGCAAAGTCGCCTTCACGCTCCAGCTGGTGCATGCGGCCACGAGATGCCGCCGTCAGCGATGTCTCACCGGCACTGAACAGGGCCGACAGCCCCAGTATGACGACAAGAATCGGAACAAGAGTGATCAGGACAGCGATCAGCATGGGGTGACCTTTATGTCAGCAGCGTTTGACTGGAGGCTTCGGCGCCGTCCAGGATTAAAAATTCGGCAATGGCCTCAGGGTCAACCTTTTTGGCCACATAGGCCTGACCAATACCCCTGACCAGCACAAAGGTGAGGGTGCCACCTTCGGCCTTCTTGTCATGACCCATATGCCGGATCAGGCGATCCGCATCAAAAGGCGCGTTACGGATATCGGACATGCGGGTTGGCAGGCCGGTATGGGCAATGGCGGCAATGGCGCGCGCGGACTGCTCTTCGGTACAGTCTCCAGCCAGTGCGCTGTAACGAAAAGCCTGCGCCATGCCGATGCCGACCGCTTCGCCATGCAGGAGCGTGTCGCCAAAGCCGATCTCAGCCTCTAAGGCATGGCCGAAAGTGTGGCCCAGATTGAGCAGGGCGCGGCGGCCTGATTCGCGTTCATCGGCGGCCACGACCTCAGCCTTCATCTCGACCGAACGGGCCACGGCGTGCTGAATGGCATCGGCCTCAAGCGCCAGAACGCGGCTGTCATTGGCTTCGAGCCAGTCAAAGAACTGAGCATCCCCCAACAGGCCGTATTTGATAATTTCCGCATAGCCGCAACGTATTTCACGCGCAGGCAGGGTTTTCAGCACATCCAGATCACACAAAACCAACAGCGGCTGATGGAAGGCGCCGATCAGATTCTTGCCTTTTTCGTGATCAATGGCTGTCTTGCCGCCCACTGAGCTGTCGACCTGCGCTAGAAGCGATGTCGGAATCTGAATAAAATCAATGCCACGCATATAGATGGCGCAGGCAAATCCGGCCAGATCGCCAATGACACCGCCCCCCAGCGCAATGACCACATCCTTACGGTCAAGGCTGCAATCCAAGAGAGCGTCAATCACGAATTTCAGGCCGTCATAGCCCTTGCTGGCTTCACCGGCCGGCACCACAATCTTGTGGGTCAGGTGACCGGCGGCCGCAAACTGCGCCAAAAGCCCGTCGGCATAGAGCGGCCCGACATGGCTGTCGGTCACCACCACAACACGCTTGTTTTTCAGGAACGGCCCGATCCATTTTTCCGCGTCTTGCAGCAGGCCCTGGCCTACCACAACCCCATAGGGTTTGAATCCTTCACCGGAAACCGGAATAGTTTTAATATCAGTCATTTTGTGTGTCCGGTCGTACGGGCGTGGTTTGTCTGAGATGATCCTGCAGGGCCTGCAGCACCAGATTGAGAGATTTTACATGGCTCTGGTCGCCGGTATCGACGGTAATATCGGCCATTTCATACAGGGGATATCGGGTTTTCACATGCTCTTTGAGTACATCAAGCGGATGGCGATCCTTGAGCAGGGGGCGATGCGAGCGGTTGGCGACCCGTTTCGCCAGAACCTTGATATCGGTTTTCAGCCAGATGGTGATGGCTTTTTGTTTAAGACGCTGGCGGGTAATGGCTGAGGTCAGCGCCCCGCCGCCGGTCGCCAGAATGCGCGGCGTTTCATCCAGCAGGCGGCAAATCACCCGTTGTTCGCCATCCCGAAAGCCCTGTTCGCCATAGTTGGCGAAAATATCGGCAATGCTTTGTCCGGCGGCTTTTTCAATTTCCTCGTCGGCATCAATGAAGGGCAGTTTGAAATGCTCAGCTATGCGACGGCCAATGGTGGTCTTACCAACCCCCATAAGGCCTACCAGCGCAATGGTTTTTGGCAAATTCACAAGCAACTCATCAGTGGCCATGCCGCTTTCAGATGGAGGCTCAGATACGGGCGGAACGGTCGGCATGTTAGTCGGACGATCCCGATATGTGGCGGCCCGCAAGGTTGGGGCACAGATAAAACAGAGTCATGTTATAAACTTTACACGATATTAGGGGGGCTTTGCCAGTGTGAAGTCGAATATTGTTGTCAGGCAGGTTTAAATGGCCACTTCACGCTTTGATCCAGTGCGTCAGTTTTTGCAAATGATGGCGGTGGAACGCAATGCCGCCAAACCCACACTTGAGGCCTATGGCCGTGATTTGCAGGATATGGCCGATAGCCTGCAGGTCACGCCCTCAGGGCTTTTGGGGCTGAATGAAACCGATTTGACCCGCTTTTTCGGCCTGTTAAGCGAACGTGGCCTGTCTTCTGCCACTCTGCAACGCAAACGCGCCGCCGTACGTCAGTTTTTTCGTTTTTGCGTATTGGAAAACCTGATAACCGAGGATCCCAGCCGAAAAATCGCCGCCGCCAAAAAGGCCTTTAGCCTGCCTAAAATTTTATCGCGCGCCGAGGTTGAGGCCTTGATACGGGCCTGCGAAGAGAAAGACCCGCATCAGGCTTTGCGCCTGAAATGCCTGATTGATATGGCTTATGCGTCCGGCATGCGTATTTCTGAATTGGTCGGTTTGCGGGTGGATGCAGTCATGCGTGATCCGGCCTATCTGATCATTAAGGGCAAGGGCGGGGTGGAACGTCTTGTGCCGCTTAATCCGTCGGCGCGGCTGGCCATTAAGGCCTATCTGGATATTCGTGAGGTTTTTCTGCCCGCCAAAGATCAGGACAATCCCTTTTTATTCGCATCACGCGGCACAGACGGGCATTTGACCCGCCGCCGTGTCGGGCAGTTGCTGGATGAAGCCGCCATAAATGCCGGCATCGACCGCGCTCGCGTCTCACCGCATGTGTTGCGTCACGCTTTTGCGACTCATTTGCTGGAAGGCGGGGCCGATCTGCGGACGGTTCAGACCTTGCTGGGGCATGCCGATATTTCAACCACACAAATCTATACCCATGTGGCGTCTGAGCGACTGCGTGAGGTGGTGGAACATCATCACCCGCTGGCTGGCCGTGAAAAATACCTTTGAACGAACGGCACTTGCTGTTAAACCCCAACTCCCTTATTCGTATAGGGGCATACAGACAGGCCCGCGCCATTCCTGCGGGCGGGCATATAAGTTGGGGCATTCAAGAGCGACCTGATGCGACATTATCTCGAATTCGAACGACCCATTGCTGATCTCGAAGCGAAGATCGAAGAGCTTTCCACCCTGTCTCAAAGCGGTGGCGCTGATCTTGAGGTCGAGCTGAAGGCTTTGCGCGACCGTACAGAAATCCTGCGTCGGGAAACCTATTCGCATCTGGATCCCTGGCAGAAAACCATGGTGGCGCGCCACCCTGAGCGACCGCATCTGGTGGACTATATTAATGGCCTGATCACGGAATTTGTTGAACTGCGCGGAGATCGTAAGTTTGGCGACGATCAGGCGATTGTCGGCGGACTGGGACGGTTTCGCGGACAGGCGGTTGTGGTGATGGGCCATGAAAAAGGTCATGATACCACCACGCGACTGAAACATAATTTCGGCATGGCCCGCCCCGAAGGTTACCGCAAGGCCGTGCGTCTGATGGAAATGGCTGAACAGTTCGGTCTGCCGGTTCTGAGCTTTGTCGACACAGCCGGTGCCTATCCGGGCATTGGCGCTGAAGAGCGCGGTCAGGCCGAAGCCATTGCGCGTTCTACTGAAAAAGGCCTGATTCTGAAGGTGCCAATGATTGCCACGGTGACGGGTGAGGGCGGCTCAGGCGGGGCGATTGCGCTGGCGGCGGCCAATCGCGTGCTTATTCTTGAACATTCCATCTATAGCGTGATCTCACCCGAAGGGGCGGCCTCTATTCTGTGGAAAGACGGGGCGCGCGCTAAGGATGCGGCCGATCGCATGAAGATCACGGCACCGGATTTGCTCAAGATGGGCATTGTCGACCGCATTATCGAAGAGCCTGCCGGTGGCGCGCATTCGGATCCGGAAGCTGTACTAAAAACCGTTGGCGATGTGCTGGAAAGTGAATTGAAGGCACTGAGCTTCCTGAGTGAGGATCAACTGGTTTCGCAGCGTGCCCAACGCTTTTATGACATTGGACGTAAAGGTCTGAATTAAGTCTGTAAAACCGTGCATGTCCTAAAAGGACGGCATGTAACCTTTTTGTTGATAAAGCTGTATTAGGTTAAGCAGGCAACAGAGGCAGACAGAATGTCCATCAGTGGTGATTACGGCCAACCGGTCAATGTCAACGGATTCAGTTGTAAAAACTGCACGGATGTTGACTATGCCAAAAAACATATTGATCCGGCGCACCCTAAATCCGGCCCTTATGGCGTCAATACTGACAGTGATCCCAGTCAAAAGGCTGACCGGCAACAGGCTGTGCGCTTTGGCGGCCAGTTGCGCGGTATGAATTTGTCTCAGCTGACGGATACCGCCACCTCAGCGCAGGCCGTTTTGCCGGGTCGGCTATTTGAATATACAGGCTTGAATCAGCTCTTGATAATTTCCAATTGTTTTGGGTTTTTGCTGATATCCACCTGATGCGGGTAGGGAATTTCAATGGCGGCTGCATCTAATCCTTTTTTAATGTCCATCATCAGTTGGGTGCGGGCGGCAATGACATCGCCGGGGGACACCCACACAGATACCTTGGCATTGATAGAGCTGTCGGCAAACTCTGTGTAACCGACAACGGCGTCATAGGTCGTGACACGAAGCGGTTGCTGGGTGGCGATGGTATGCAACAGCGCATAGGCTTCTTCCAGATTGGTGCCGTAATCCAGACCGACAATTACATCCAGTTTCATGGCACCATTGGTCGTGATATTGTAAATTTCATTAGAAAAGGCCTTGGTGTTGGGGATGTAGACCCGGATATTATCAATCGTATTGACCTCGGTGGCGAACAAACCCAGACGATAAACCGTGCCCCTGATATCGCCAATAAGAACGGCATCCCCGATACGGTAGGGCTTATTGAACAGGATCATCAGGCCGGCGGCTACATTGCTTAGGGTGCCCTGCAAGGCCAGACCAATAGCCAGAGAGGCCGCCCCCAGAACCGTGATCAGTGACGCTGTCTGCACGCCTAAGCGGCTCAGGACAGCCACCATACCGACCGCCACAATAATCCAGCGCACGACTTGAGAGAAAAATTCAAGCAGGGTGCGATCACCCTCTATGCGACGGGATGCCCGTTTAACTGCATTTGTCGCCAGTGTGGACAGGCCGATCGTAATGGCAAGTATAGCAGCAGCCCAACCGAGATTGACCAGAAGCTCTGGTTTGGCTACTACGCTCCACCAGGCGTGATTGGTGATGCTGACGACGCCATCGGCTAAGGGCTGCAAGAGGCCGAGATCCGCATGGGGGGCTGGGGACATGACGCATAGCTCCGTATTGATATCCGCTCTGTTTTAAAAGCTGGCCTTACCGATTACAAATCGTTTTCTGACTGGGATGGTTTTCGCCGCGCCTTAAAAAAGGCTTTCAGCATGTCAGCACTTTCCTGCGCCAATAGGCCGGAGGTAACTTCCGGCCGCCAGTGACAGGTGGGTTGGGCGAAAAACTTAGGGCCGTGATCGACCGCCCCGCCCTTAGGATCGGGTGCGCCATAGATCAGGCGCGCAATACGGGCGTGGGAAATAGCACCGGCGCACATGGCGCAGGGTTCCAGCGTCACATAGAGCCACAGGCCGTTTAAACGGTAGTTACCCATAGCGGTGCCCGCCTGACGCAGGGCCAGAATCTCAGCATGGGCGCAAGGGTCATTCAGGCTTATGGGTGAATTTCGCACAACTGTTACAACAGTTTTACTTGACGGATCGAAGATTAAAGCGCCAATCGGCACTTCACCGGATCGGGCCGCTTCACGCGCCTGTTCCAGCGCCTCTTGCATAAGGGATTCATCGTCTTGCGTCATACCGACTTAAAGACGGCCATAGCCTCAGGCGTCAAGCAAATTTGAAAGATGGATATATCGTGACCCAAGACAGTAACGCTGGAGAGCGTAACACACCCGAAGCGCAAAACAGCGAATTCAATGAAACCCCACGTGAACTGACGCCGGCTGAGATACAGCACGCCAAGGAAATGCAGGAAATCGCCGATGGCCACCGCTATATGCCGCAGGAAATGCGCGATGCCCGTGACGCCAAGCCGGAACGTCCCAAAAAGCCCGCTAAATCCTTAAAAGCCGCCAGTGCCTCATCCGGTGAGCGCATCGCCAAGGTTTTGGCACGTGCCGGTCTGGCTTCGCGCCGCGAAGTGGAACGCCTGATTGGTTTGGGTAAGATTGCCGTCAATGGCCGTATCTTAGAAACGCCTGCCGTGCTGGTCAGCGCTTCAGATGTCATCACAGTTGATGGCCAACAGGTCGGTGCCGCCGAGCCGACACGCCTGTGGCGTTACCATAAGCCGGTGGGTCTTGTCACAACGGAGCGCGACCCCGAAGGCCGCCCGACCGTGTTTGATAAGCTGCCGTCCGATCTGCCGCGTGTGCTTAAGGTGGGTCGCCTCGATCTTAATTCCGAAGGGCTGTTGCTGCTGACCAATGATGGCGAACTGGCCCGTGCGCTGGAATTGCCGTCATCGGGCTGGGTGCGTCGCTATCGCGCCCGCGCGCTGGGTCACACAACTCAGGCCCGTCTTGATTCGCTGAAAGACGGTACAACGGTTGATGGTGTCATCTATGGCCCCATCGAGGCCACGCTGGATAAACTTCAGGAAAAGGCCGATGGTCGCGCCAATGTGTGGATCACAGTGGCCATTACCGAAGGTAAGAACCGCGAAGTCCGTCGCGTGCTGGAATCCATTGGCCTTAAGGTCAACCGCCTGATCCGTCTGGCCTATGGCCCGTTCCAACTGGGTAATCTGGAGCCCGGTGAGGTCGAGGAGGTCGGCCCGCGTGTCATTCGTGAAATGCTGGCGGATGTCGTGCAATTGCGTAATCTGCCGATCGAAGGGGCTTCGCAAACACTGGGCGGTGCGCGTCCGGCATCACGCTTTACACGTGATCGCACGGCACCCGGCCGTGGCGATCGTACAGAGCGCAATAAGGGCCCGCAAGGCCGTCGTGGCGGCGGTGATCGCTTTAAATCCGATAAGCCTGCCTATGGCGAGCGTCCAAGTTCGCCGCGTCCGGCCTATGGTGATAAGCCAAGGTCTTCGAATGATCGCCCTCAAAGTGACCGGCCACGCCGGGACTTTGCTGAAAAGCGCGAGTACAAGCCGCGTGATTTTGATGAGCGTCCGCGTTTTGAAGGTGATGGCGCTCCGCGTGACCGCGCTCCGTCTGCACCGCGTGATTTCGTCCCTAAGCCACGTTTTGAGGATCGTCCCAGAAATGACCGGCCCCGTGATGATCGGCCCCGTGAGGCCCGATCATATGACGACAGACCCAAGCGCGATTTCGGCAATAAACCGTCTTATGGCGATAAACCTGCTTATAAAAAACCCTACGTATCACGCGACAATGCGTCTAGAGATGGGGCCCCGCTCGCCGGTGAGGCCGGTGCCTATGAGCGTGCCAAGCGTGAATTCGGTGGCGAAAAACCGGCTTACAACAAGCCTTATGCGGCGCGTGAAAGCGCAAATGGCGGTGAACGCCGTTCCTATATGAAGCCAAACCGCGAAGGCAGCCCGCAGGGCGAACGTCCGGCCTTCAAGAAACCTTATGCCTCGCGCGATAATGCTTCTGGCGGTGAGCGAAACTATAGTGATCGTCCTAAGCGCGATTACGGTGATCGCCCGCAAGGTGAGAAGCCAGCCTTTAAGAAACCTTATGCGTCGCGTGATGGTGCCGCCGGTGGCGAACGCAAAGCCTATGGTGGTAAGCCACGCGGGGATAGACCTTCTGGCGGAAAATCGTATGGTGCCAAATCTTACGGGGATCGGCCCTCTGGTGATCGTCCCGCCGGCGACCGTCCGCGCAGCGATAGGGGACGCCCTTCGGGCGGTGGCGGCTATAAGGGTGCGCCTCGTGGTGGCCAATCAGGTGATCGCCCCTCATCCGGTGGCCGCCCTTCGGGTGGCAAACCGCCGTTCAAGCCGCGCCGCGACTAGGGGCGGCTGATGCGGATCGTCGCGGGGCGTTTCAAGGGACGCCACATCTCCACACCGGACGGGCAAAAGACGCGCCCCACCTCTGACCGTGCGCGTGAGGCGATTTTCAATATACTGGCCCATGCCGACTGGGTGCCCAATCTGGACGGTGCGCGCGTGCTTGATATATTCGCGGGTTCGGGCGCGCTGGGCCTTGAGGCCCTGTCGCGTGGTGCGGCCTTTTGTCTGTTTGTTGAAACCGACGAAACAGCACGCGGGGCTATCCGTGAAAATGTGGAGACGTTTGCGCTTTTTGGTACCACGCGTGTCCACAGGCGCGATGCCACGAAACTGGGCCTGAGAACGGGCGCTATGGGTGCGCCCTATGATCTTGTTTTCCTTGATCCGCCTTATCATAAAGGCCTGGGTGAGCAGGCGCTCAAGTCCCTGATCGACGGTGACTGGCTGAGTGAAAAAGCCATTGTCGTCTTTGAACGCGCCAGTGATGAGGATGATTTTATCTCAGGTGATTGGCATAAGATTAGCTCTAAAATCTATGGGGCGGCACAGGTTTTGTTCTTAGAGCGTAAAATCTAACCCCTTAACCGGGCGGCCTATCGCCGGCCAAACAGCTTTTCGATGTCTTTTAATTTAAGCTCAACATAGGTGGGACGGCCGTGATTACACTGGCCGGAATGAGGCGTGGCCTCCATTTGCCGCAGAAGCGCGTTCATTTCATCGGCATTCAGGCGCCGTCCGGATCGCACACTGTGACGGCAGGCATGATCGCCGCAGATTTCCGCCATGCGTTCCTTAAGCGCCAGCAGTTCGCCGTGCTCAGTCAGGTCATCGACCAGATCACGCACCAGCCCGCCAATATCGCAATCACCCAGCACGCTTGGGATGTCGCGCACCAGAACACTGGTGGGGCCAAAGGCTTCTATGCCCAGACCTAGGGTTTGCAGGTCATCGCGCCGTGTCATCAGGCGGCTGACTTCTTCACGCTCCAGATCGACGATTTCAGGGATCAGCAGGCCCTGACTTTGCACCTGTCCCTGCGCCATGGCCAGTTTCATCTGTTCGTAGACCAGCCGTTCGTGGGCGGCATGTTGATCGACAATCACGAGACCATCCGCGGTCTGGGCGATGACATAGGTGTCATGAAGCTGAGCGCGGGCTGCGCCCAACGGAAAGGCCTCAGAGTGGGTTGGGGCGGTATGGGTAGGGGCGGGTTCAGGCGTATAGGGCGCTGCCACGTCCGGTGCGTAGGCTTCGGCCACGCCCTGATAAGGCTCCGTCACGTCGATGCGAGCCGTTGGGGTAAACGGCGCATCACCGGGCAGATAAGGTGACATATAGGGTCTTACGGCGGCAATTTGCGAAGCTGAAACCGGATTATAGGTGCGGTTGAGTCCCAATAAGGGCTGGCTGTCGGTACGAAATCCACTGAGGGCCGAATGGGCTACCGTTGTTGAGGCACGATGTCCGGCTGAGGCCAGCGCGTGTTTCAGGGCACCGATAATCAGGCCGCGCACCATGTTCGGGTCACGAAACCGCACTTCGGTCTTGGCGGGATGAACATTGACATCCAGGTCCTGCGGGTCAATTTCGACAAACAGGGCCGCTAGGGGATGACGGTCGCGCGCCAGAAAATCAGCATAGGCGCCGCGTAGGGCCCCGGCCAGTAATTTGTCACGCACCGGCCGGTTATTGACGAACAGATATTGGTGGGCGGCATTGCCGCGTGAAAAGGTTGGTAGGCCGGCATAGCCCGTCAACCGGATGCCTTCGCGTTCCTGATCAATCAACAGGGCATTGTCGGAAAAATCACGCCCCAGAAGGGCCGCTAAGCGTTTCAAACGGCCTTCAAACCCATCTGTCTCAGCAAAGAGTTTCAAAACCTTTTTGCCATCCAGTTCCAGCGTAAAGCCAACATTGGCGTGGGCCATGGCCTGACGCTTGACCTCTTCGGTAATGGCCATGTTTTCGGCGCGCTCAGATTTCATAAATTTCAGGCGCGCAGGTGTGGCGTAAAACAGGTCACAAAGCTCAATGCGGGTGCCGTGCTCGCCCCCAAAAGCCGCCGGCCGGATGGGGGATATCACCCCGCCATCTACCCGAATTTCCAAAGCCTGAGCCGCCCCCTTGGCCTTCGAGGTGATACTGAGGCGCGCAACAGATCCCATGGAGGGCAGGGCTTCACCGCGAAAACCAAGGGTTTTGATGTGCAGCAGATCCCATGTGCCATCACTTTGCGGTTTTAATTTTGATGTTGCGTGGCGTTCAATGGCCAGTTCCAGGTCTTCGGGGCCCATGCCTGAGCCATTATCCTCAATCAGGATACGCGACAGGCCGCCCAGATCGGCGCGAATGTCAATCTGGCGCGCACCGGCATCTATGGCGTTTTCCACCAATTCCTTGACCGCCGAAGCAGGCCGTTCGACCACTTCACCGGCGGCGATGCGATTGATGGTATCTTGAGGGAGGCGCTGGATATACATGCGCTACATATAGCCAGAGTCGTGGCGTGTGTCTTGGGACAGAATCCGCTTTTCCCGATCTTACAGGGGCCGTTTGAACACCAGCGCCATACGGTCAGTCTTGCCGCGTACCGACGGATCAAAGACATTTTTGCTATGGTCATCTTCGGGGTTGGCCAGCGCGTCGCTGTCTTCGGCCAGCTCAAAACCGGCGGCTGTGAAATCGGCAATGACTTTCGCTTTTTCAATGCGATGCAGCGTATTGGTGGCACTGTCGCCAACGCCTGCCGCCGTGTTGTGGTCTGTCAGGATCAAAAGACCACCCGGCTTCAAAAGACTCAGCAGGTTCTTGTCCTGTTTTGCCATATCATGACCGTCGACATTATTGGTGTCATGATAGACCGTGCCGATAAAGATGACATCATAGGGCGTGGCCGGCATGGGGATGCTGTCGAAATCGGCTGTCACCAGATGGATGTTGGGGCGGGCCGCCACCATGGCCTGTTGCTGCGGCCCGATTTTAAAGCCCTCAACCCAGGCCTTGGGGTTTTGCGAATCTACCGTGCCATCGCAAACAGCCGCCGACAGCAGCATGGTGGCATAGCCACCGCCTGCGCCGACATCCAGAACATGATCGCCTGATTTGATGTGCGGCAGTACGAATTGTGTCTCGCTGCGGCGATGCTCATCGTTTTTGGTTTGGCTTTCGGGGCGATCCATATGGGCCAGAATGGCGTCCAAGCGATCCTGAGGCGACACACCGGCTACACATTCGGCGGGCGTAGTTTGCGCCCAAGTGGCAGTGGCAAGCCCGGCAAATGGCAGGATCACGAGCAAACCTAAGGCGACACGCATATTATGTTTCAACATCACCGGGTTCTCCTGAATGGGCGCAAAAAAAAGACGCCCCAAATGAGCGCCTTTTTTGGCATTTCACAAGTTAATTATCATCAACTCTTAGAGACCGGGCAGTTTAAATTTACGCTCAGGCTTTTGGGTAATGATAATGGGTTGATCGCCTACCAAAGCTTTCAGGCGGGCCTTTTCGGCCTCAGCATCCACCGGATTGGCCTGATTGCCCCCGGCCGTATTGGCCTCAGCCGTAGAGCCATTATCTTTTTTCCGCCAGAACATGACCTTATCGGCAAAGCTGGGTTCTTTGTAAGACAGGTCGCCAAATTCGTCATCGACCACATAGCGGGCCAAAGGATCGGCACGATCCGCGCCCATCTTGGCCACCAAAGCCTGTTCACCGGCGCTGCGGTTCACCGAATCACGTTGCCCCAGCAAGGCCTGACGGGCAGCACTTTCGGGTTGCAGCTCCTGCGGGCGGGGCTCTCCGGGAGCGGGCGGGCGCAGGGCATAATCGGGCGGCACCACCAATGGCGCCTTAGTGACCACACGAAACTCATCCGGCACAACCTTGTTCAGGCCCAGTGCGTTCTTCGCAGACTGGCAGCCGGAAAGGGCGACACCCGCCAAAATTATCAATCCTGCCGCGACTTTAACCGACTTCATTCTGTGCTCCAATTTCCCCGTCCGGCGTTGTCACGCCTGACCGAAGAGTGATACTTGTTTTCTGACAGCCTGCCAAGCCTTAAGCTCAGATGGCTTTTTTCGCTTTTTCTGCCATGTCCGCACGGATGAAATACCCGACGAGCAGGGCCACGCCAATCGTAATGGCGCTGTCGGCCACGTTGAATACCCACGGAAATATACCGGTTCCCGAAAAATCGAGAAAATCGACAACATAGCCCAGTCGCAACCGGTCTATGCCATTTCCAATAGCGCCACCTATGATCAGCCCCAGGCTGATCACCAGCCACGGGCTTTTTTGCCGCCGCGTATAATCCATCATCGCCAAGGCGACCACAAACTGAAACAGGACAAGCGCCCAGCGCCCCAAGCCTTCTGAGGTGAGAAAGCCAAAGCTGATCCCTCTGTTGTGGACTATGCTGAAGGAAAAGAACGGCAAAATATTGACGCGACCGACCGTCTCAAGATTAAGGCCCATTAAAATCCATGCCTTTGATACCTGATCGACAATCAGTATCAGCAAGGCCAGCAAAATCCCCCGCATGCCCTGGGGGGTGAACAGAGGCGTAAAATGTGCGCGCAGCTTAGCCAGCATGTGATTCATCCCATGACTTGACCGCTTCGGCATCACGTAAGGACAGATACGGATAGCGTGGATCGGAGCCGACTTCGGGCAGGATGCGCCATGACCTCTGGCATTTTTGACCTTCGGCGCGGACAAACTCAACTGCAATCATCGGCAGCCCATCCAGTTGGTAGGCGCCCTTAGGTGTCGATCCTGACACAAGTGTCGCCTGAGAGGTGCGGAACACCTCGGCGGCGTCGATATGTTCAAAGGCTTCATAAGCTGAGGCATCAGCAATATAAACGATGGGTGCGGCTTCGAGCGCCGAGCCAATGGTCTTGTCACGGCGTTTGTCTTCAAGGGCGGCGGTGACGACCGATAATACGCTTTCGATCTTAGCCCAGCGATCGCTTTCGGCCGGATTGTGCCACGCTTCTGGGGCAGGTTCCAGGACGCGGAACAGGTTGGCACCGGGCATTGAAGCTGTGCCACCAGCAGCGCTGAAACTGGCCCAGGCTTCTTCGCAGGTAAAGGTCAGGATGGGCCCCAGCCAGAGGGTCAGGCGCTCAAAGAGGATGTGCATGACGGTGCGGCAGGCGCGGCGTTTCAGGGCCGAGGGCTGATCGCAATAGAGGCTGTCCTTGCGGATGTCGAAATAAAGCGCCGACAGAGTCTGGATGCAGAAATCCGCCACGGGGCGCACCACTGCGGCGAAATCATAGGCCTCGTAGGCCTGACGTACCTTGGCATCCAGCGTATAGACTTCGCTGAGAATATAACGTTCCAGTGACGGCATGTCGGCGTAATCGACCGCTTCGGCGCTGGTGTAGCCATGCAGGGCCCCCAGCAAATAACGCACTGTATTGCGCAACTTGCGATAGGCATCTACCGTTGTTTGCAGGATCTGCTTGCCGATCCGCAGATCTTCGGAATAGTCGGCAAAGGCGACCCACAGGCGCAGGATTTCCACGCCCGACTCCTTGGCGATGTCCTGCGGGGCGGTGGTATTGCCCTTGGACTTCGACATTTTCTCGCCGTTCTCATCGAGCACGAAACCGTGGGTCAGCACAGCCTTATAAGGGGCGCGACCGCGCGTGCCGCAGGATTCCAGAAGTGATGACTGGAACCAGCCACGATGCTGGTCGGAGCCTTCGAGATAAAGATCGGCTGGCCAATGTGAGTTGGCGCGGCCTTCGATGGTGAAGGCATGGGTACAGCCCGAATCAAACCAGACATCGAGAATGTCAGTGACTTTCTCATAATCGTCGGGATCGTATGTGTTGCCAAGGAAGTCAGTGTCAGGTCGAGTGAACCATGCATCCGCGCCGCCTTCGGTGATCAGGTCGGTGATACGCTTATTGACACCTTCGTCCCTGAGCGGTTCACCCGTTGATTTGTTGATATACATGGCCAGAGGCGTGCCCCAGTTGCGCTGACGGCTGATGAGCCAATCGGGGCGTGTCTCAACCATGCCGCCAATACGGTTGCGGCCCTGATCGGGATAGAAATCTGTGTCGGCGATGGCGGCGATGGCCTTATCACGAAGCGAGTCGTCGCCATCCATTCGGATGAACCACTGGGGCGTATTGCGGAAGATAACGGGAGCCTTAGAGCGCCACGAATGGGGGTATGAGTGCTCAACTCGGCCGCGCGCCAATAGATTGCCAGCCTCGATCAATTTATTCATGACCGCGCCATTGGCTTCGCCAAATTTGCCGGCCTTTTTACCTTCGGTTTCCAGCACCTTCATACCCGCGAAAAGTGGCACATGCGGATAATAGGCCCCATCTGCATCGACAGTTTCGGGGATGGTGTCGAGTGAACGACCCGATTTCAGCCATACCAGATAATCGTCGACACCGTGACCGGGGGCCGTGTGGACAAAACCTGTACCGGCATCGTCGGTGACATGATCACCCGCCAACATAGGCACGTCAAAGCCGTAGCCCTTTTTGTCGTCAGGATCGGGAGCCAACTTATAAAGGGGATGATTAACACGGAGTCCTTCAATATGCGCAGGTGCTAGACGCGACCATTTTAAGATTTTGGCCGATTTAAATACTTCTTCGGCAAGTTTATCAGCTAAAATTAACTTTTCGCCGACTACCGCCCAAGGCGCGAAGTCTAATGCCGTTTCAATTTCATCGACTTGATAAACCCCATACGAAATCTGACGGCTATATGAGATTGCTCGGTTTGCGGGGATTGTCCAAGGTGTCGTTGTCCAAATTACAACTGAAGCGCCATTCAAATCTACTCCATGAGCGCTTTCCGTATTTGGATCATGCCAAACTCTGATCGGAAACTTAACCCATACGGTCGGTGACACATGCGTATGATATTCGATCTCGGCATCGGCCAGCGCTGTGCGCTCAACCGGCGACCACATGACGGGTTTTGAGCCGCGATAAAGCTGACCTGACATCAGGAACTTATGAAACTCGGCCGTCACCTTGGCCTCAGTCGTATAATCCATAGTGGCATAGCGATTTTGCCAGTCACCCAGGACGCCGAGACGTTTGAATTCCTCGCGCTGGCTTTCGACCCATTTGGCGGCATATTCGCGACACGCCTTGCGGAACTCGGCGGCGGGGACCTCATCCTTCTTGCGGCCCTTGGCCCGAAACTCCTCTTCGATCTTCCATTCGATCGGCAGGCCGTGGCAATCCCAGCCCGGCACATAGTCAACATCATGACCGGTCAGAAATTTCGAGCGGACGACAAAATCCTTGAGGATCTTATTGAGCGCGTGCCCGATATGGATATTGCCATTGGCATAGGGCGGGCCATCGTGCAGCACGAACAGGGGCGCACCCGCCGCCTGACGCACCTTACGCACAGCGTAGTACAGATCAGCTTCTTCCCAGCCCTTCAGCAGTTCGGGCTCGGCCTTAGGCAGTCCGGCGCGCATCGGAAAATCGGTTTGTGGCAGGAAGACGGTTTCGCGGTAATCGCGCGCGGGGGGGGTGTTCGGGTTTTGGGAATCGGACATGAACTCAGGTCTTATAAAAAGATGTCGGCCAAACAATGTCGGCAAAAGGGGCGAAGGCGGGCATCCCAGCACAGGCGCTTTGCGGCCGCGTGCTGGGCCTCAAATTCGTATCGAACGGGGCCGTGACATCAACATGGCTCTGGCTTTATCAGAGCCCCTTATCTTTGCCTAGAGCAAACTGCTGTCATATTCTGACGATGGCCGCCTTAGGCTGGGTACAGGCGAGGAGCGTCCCATGTCGAAGATGGATTTGAAAACCGAATACCGGTCACTTTATACGGCCTCCGCAAAAACCTTTGTGACAGTGGATGTGCCGCCTCTGTCCTATTTGATGTTTGACGGCACCGGCGATCCCAAGACTGTGCCTGAATATGCGCAGGCCGTAGAGGGGCTGTTTTCCTTAGCCTATACACTGAAATTCATGAGCAAACGGGGCTGCGGCCGTGACTATGTAGTCGGCCCTTTGGAAGGCCTGTGGCGGCCCAAGGATTTTGAACGCCGAAAAAAAGACGGGTCATGGACCATGATGATCCTGCAACCGGACTGGATCACGCAGGCGCATCTGGCGGCAGCCAAGGCAGAGGTGCTGATGAAGACGGGGCTGCCGGGCATAGAGCGCGTGCGTCTGGCGACTATGCATGAAGGCCCATGCGTGCAGATTCTGCATGTCGGCCCCTATGATGACGAAGGGCCTGTACTGAAAGATTTGCATGAACGGTATTTGCCCGCACATGGCTTACGCGAAAACGGCCATCCTCATGAAATCTATCTCAATAACCCCTGTCAGGTATCACCTGACAAGCTGAAAACCATTTTGCGCCAACCTGTGAAACCGGCTTAAGTATTTTCACGAAAATAAGCGCGTGCCTTTTCGGCGTCGCGGCTGATCGCGGCCTTCATATCATCAAACGACTCGAATTTGGCTTCGGGACGGATAAAGTCGAGCAGGGCGACCTCTATGGTCTGGCCGTATATCTCTTCATTGAAATCAAACAGATAGGTCTCGAACAATTCTATATTGCCGCCCACTGTGGGACGGACGCCCAGATTGCTGACGCCGTCAAAGACACGCCCATCCGAAAGAGTTGTTCGTGTAATGTAGATGCCATAGCGGGCCCGCAGATAATCTCCCAGTTCCATATTAAGTGTTGGAAAATCAATCGTGCGCCCCAGTTTGGCGCCGTGCCTGACGTCTCCCAGCCATGTCTGAGGGCGGCCTAATATGGTGGCAGCCGTTTTGACATCGCCGGTCAGAAGCGCGTCACGCACGGAGGATGATGATAATTTATGGCCCTCCGTATCGGTCTGGCAGGGCAATATCTCCGTGGTAAAGCCTAATGTCTCACCCAGCCTGACCAGATCGGCGGCATGGCCGCTGCCACGTTTGCCAAACTGAAAATCAAAGCCTGCCGAGACATGCGACAGGTTAAGCGTCTCTTTGAGGATAAGGCGTGCGAAATCTTCGGCGCTCAGGCCCGACAGTTGCGCATCAAAGCTGAGGACAAAGGCATAATCGACCCCTAATGCCTCGAAGGCCCGCATCTGCTGCGATAACTGCATCAGGCGAAACGGTGCACCCTTGGGGTTAAGCGCTCTTTGCGGGTGCGGATCAAAACAGATGACCGCACAAGGGACGTTTCGGCCCTTAGCAAGCTGAATAGCTGATTCGATAACATGCTGATGGCCTATATGCACGCCGTCAAAGCTGCCGATCGCAGCACTGCTGTGGGCGGGCAGGGGGGCATCGGCCGCAACTGTGCCGTCGCCGGTCAGGCTAAGTGTTATGACCCGGATTTTTGCGGGCAGAAGCGAAGAGGACAAAGCAGTATCAGACACAATCTTAAGCCGGCCTTTTGGGGGCGATAACAACAGCAGTTCCGCTCATCATAGTTTTATTACGCACCTTCACCAGCGTTGTTAAGGTCACATGGCCTGATTTCATATCAATGGCTTTTATGGTGACCTCAACCGTCGCTTCGTCACCCGGACGGACGGCGCGTTTGAAATCGAGGCTTTGCGACACATAGATGGATCCACGGCCGGGCAGATCGCTGGCCAGGGTTGCGGAAATATAGGCTCCCAGCAACATGCCATGCGCAATACGCCCTTTGAACGGCGAAGAGAGCGCAAAGGTCTCGTCCACATGCACGGGATTATGATCAGTGGATACATCGGCAAAAGCCCGAATCGCGGCATCGTCTATGACGAAGGTACGCGAAGCGGTCTGCTCTAGGGAAAGCTCATCCAGATAAAAGGCTTGGGTCATTAAAGTGCTCTAGTGGAAGAAGAAATGGCTGCCAAGGGCTTTTCTGGCAGATTTTGATTCGCAAAGAGTGCCAAAAATGAAATCCGGATAAAGATTTTCACTATGTTTTATGGTTAATAGACGTTATACCATTGAATTTATTGATTAAAAAACGAAAACGGTCTTAACCTGATTTTATCGTGTTGCCGCCATAGTGAGACCAGTCTTGAAAGAAGAGCCTGCCTATTGTGGGCTCGCGTAGAAAAGTGGGGCGCTAAAACATGGCCATAGATATGTCCATGCCGGTCTTGGTAGTTGATGACTATAAGACGATGCTGCGGATTATTTCCAATCTTCTGAAGCAGTTAGGCTTTGAAAATGTCGAAGAAGCCTCGGATGGTACCGAGGCGCTCGATAAGATGAAAAAAAGTTCTTATGGGTTGGTCATTTCTGACTGGAACATGGAACCGATGACCGGTTACGAATTGCTTTTGAAGGTTCGTGCAGACGATGTTTTGAAGCGTACGCCTTTCATTATGGTGACGGCTGAAAGCAAAACCGAAAATGTTATTGCAGCCAAAAAGGCCGGCGTTAACAACTACATTGTTAAACCTTTTAATGCCGCTACCCTGAAGCAGAAGATTACTGCCGTTCTCGGTGATTTCTAAACCCGTTTCTAAAGTAGGATGAATATGGCCCTGCCAGCATCAAAAATAGAAGAAAGCTTGGATATGGACGGATTCGAATCTGCCATGGCCGGTGAGCTTGAGCC
>JBAWDM010000326.1:0-2028 GCA_049590735.1 Asticcacaulis sp.
ATCGACGCCCGCCTGAGTGTTCAGGCTGCCCTGCAAACCCTACCTATCGACCAGCGCGCCGCCATCAGTCTATGTGTGGCCGCCGATTACAGCCACAGCGAGGCGGCAGAGATTTTAGGCCTTCCTCTCGGCACAATTAAGTCGCATATTCTCAAAGGAAGGGCCCGGCTTAACGTCCTTTTAGGTGTACAAGATGACGCATGATGCTTTAAAATCAATATTGATCGAAACCTTGCCGCCTGCCCCTCAGGCGCAGGATATGCGGTTTGTCGTAAGCGTGATGGAGAAGATTGAGCGTCGCCGCTTTCTGCGCAATCTGACTCAGTTCACCGCGATCATGGCTGGCATTACAGCACTTCTGTTTTTGATTATGCCCTATCTGACGCCTGCGCTTTTTGAGGTGGGACGCTCCATCTGGCCTGTACTGGCTCTGGCCGGATTTGCGCTTTTGTCCCTGATCGGCTTTGAGCAGACACGCCGCTTGTTCCGCGACATAATTTTGCGGTTTTAGCTCTCTTTGGCAACACCTTCGATGAGCGGCACAAAGCGCACCTCTCCCATATCTTCGGTTTCATAGCCACCGTCTGCCTTTTTCGTATAGCGCAGCAATCGTTGGGTCGAGCCCCGTCCCTGCGGTCCGACCATCACCCCCTTGGGTTTAAGTTGCGCTAACAAATGTGTCGGCGCTTCGGGCAGGGCCGCGGTCACCAGTATCCGGTCAAACGGCGCCTGTTCGGGCCAGCCTTCCCAGCCATCCCCGAAACGATAGATGATGTTTTCCAGCATCAGGCGTTTGTGGCGAATTTCGGCCTCAAGCATCAGGGACCGATAGCGTTCAATCGTATAGACATATCGCGCCAGCCGGCTGAGAACCGCCGTCTGATAGCCACTGCCCGTGCCGATTTCCAGCACGCGGTGGCGACCTTCGATCTTAAGCGCCTGTGTCATCAGGGCCACAATATAGGGCTGCGAAATCGTCTGGCCGCAATTGATCGGTATGGCGGAATCTTCCCACGACCGATCGAGAAACAGTTCCGGCACAAACAGGTCGCGCGGCGTATATTCCATGGCATGCAGCAGCTTTTTGTCGTCAATGCCCTGCGACTTAAGGCCCTTCATCAGCCGTTCCAGCCGCGTCTCTTCGGGGGCTTCGTTCATGACACGGGCTCCTTGATGGTTTTAGGGGCGGCCCCGCCCAACGTCTGACGCAGGCTGAACAGCGTCTCATTGTGGGTTAAATCCAGATGCAGGGGCGTGACGGAAATGCGTTTCTCGGCCACGGCCTTAAGGTCGGTGCCGTCGATCAGGGTCTGATCAAAACTGTGGAAATCCATCCAGTAATAGTCGCGGCCGCGCGGATCGACCCGTTTCACCGCATGCATTTCGTGCATGTCCCTGAGGCCCTGACGCGTCACCTCGACGCCGCTGACATCATCGGCACCGCAATTCGGAAAATTGATATTCATGACCACATCCGATGGCCAGCCCTGCTGAATCAGATGGCTGATGACCGGTGCGCCATACACCTGCGCCGCCTGCCATTGCTCGACAATATCGACATCGAAATCCAGACATTGCGACAGGGCAATCGACGGAATGCCCAGCGTCATGCCCTGCAAGGCCCCCGCTACCGTACCCGAAAGCGTCACATCCTGCGCCAGGTTAAAGCCGCGGTTCACACCGGATAAAACCAAGTCAGGCGCATCGGGCATCAGGTCATTGACAGCAATCTGCACGCAATCCGTCGGCGTTCCGGAAACCGTAAAGCGTTTTTCACACAAACGGATGGCGCGCATGGGATCATGCAGGGTTATGCCGCGCCCCTTGCCCGATTGCTCATAGGTGGGTGCGCAAACCCAGACATCATCGCTCAGTTGCAGGGCCATGTCATAGAGCACCCGAAGCCCAAAGGCGTCTATACCGTCATCATTGGTCAGCAAAATGCGCATAGATTTACCCGCGATATGTACCGGCTTTGTACGGTGTTTTCAGTAAGATGTGCAACGGGAAATCCGGCTTTTTTGAGGG
>JBAWDM010000327.1:0-7609 GCA_049590735.1 Asticcacaulis sp.
CCGTCTGGGCGTGCAATCGGTCGGTGACGATCTGTGGGAAACCTACGAACTTAGCTGACCTCAAGGATTAGGACATAACGTGTTTACCGGCATTATTTCATCCATCGCCACAGTAAAGACCCTGCAAAAGACCGCAGGCGGGCTGCGCCTGACTATGCAGGCCGATTTTGACCTGTCCGATGTCGAACTGGGGGCCTCGATCAGCCATGCCGGTTGCTGCCTGACCGTAGTGAGCAAGGCGCTGAATAGCTATGATCTGGATGTGTCGAATGAGACCTTGGCCCTGACCAATCTGGGTAGCTGGCAGGTCGGCACATCTGTCAATATCGAGCGCGCCCTGAAAATCGGCGATGAGCTGGGCGGCCATATGGTGTCCGGCCATATTGACGGCGTGGCGCGGCTGGTCAGCCTGACGCCGGATGGTGACAGCTATCGCCTGCGTTTTGAAGCCCCTGCGCCCCTGCACCGGTTTATCGCGCCTAAGGGCTCGGTGGCGCTGGATGGCATTTCCCTGACCATAAATGAGGTTGAAGGCCATGTTTTCGGCGTCAACATCATTCCCCACACATGGCTGCATACCACCTTGTCAAAAACAAGCGTAGGTGATGCCGTGAACCTTGAGGTTGACCGGCTGGCGCGCTATGCCGCCAGATGGTACGAAACTGATCCGACTATTTCAAAGTAATTGAGCCACAATGACCATGCATAAAATCACCAATGATCTGGGGCTTAGCGGCGCTCATGACACCAATGGTTTCGACAGCCCCATTTCGTCGATCGAGGATATATTAGAGGATGCCCGCAACGGCAGGCCCTATATTCTGGTCGATGCCGAAGATCGCGAAAACGAAGGCGATGTGGTCATTCCGGCTCAGATGGCCACGCCTGACATTATTAACTTCATGGCCCGTTTTGCGCGGGGCCTGATCTGCCTGTCCATCACGCCGGAGCGCGCCAAAACCTTGCGCCTGCCGCAGATGGTGCATGACAATGGCGCGCGTAACGGCACGGCCTTTACAGTTGCCATCGAAGCCAAAGAGGGCGTATCCACGGGTATCTCGCCAAAAGACCGCGCCCATACGATTGCTGTCGCCATCGACCCGACCAAGGATTCCAACGATATCGTCAGTCCCGGCCATGTCTTCCCGCTGGTGGCGCGCGAAGGCGGCGTGTTGATGCGGGCCGGCCATACCGAGGCGGCCGTGGACATATCGCGCATGGCAGGGCTTTATCCGGCGGGTGTAATCTGCGAGATCATCAATGATGACGGCACCATGGCGCGTTTGCCGGATCTGGTTATCTTTGCCCAGACCCACGGCATGAAGATCGGCACGATTGCCGATCTAATTGCCTATCGCCGCCGCACTGAGCGCTTTGTTGAGCGTGTGCTGGAGCGTCCGTTCGACAGCGAGTGGGGCGGGGCGTTCCGTTTGTTTGTCTATCGCAACAAGCTGGACGATGCCGAACATCTGGCTCTGGTTAAACATATGCCGCAGTCGAACAAGCCCACCCTGGTGCGCATGCATCAACTGGATGTGGCGTCGGATGTTTTGGGCGGTATAGGCGGTGGCATGCGTAGCGGTCACGTCAGTCACGCCATGCAAATATTGGCCGAGCATGACGGCCCGGCGGTCATGGTTATGCTGCGCGATCCCGACCCGAAAGTGCTGTCGGCCCGCTTTGGCGATGAGGGCGGCAATGATCCGCAACCGCGCGGTTTACGTGATTATGGCGTCGGCGCGCAAATCCTATTAGACCTTGGGGTGCGTGATATGATAGCGCTCAGTGACACACGTCCGAAACCGGCGGCACTGGCAGGCTATGGCCTGTCCATTATCGACTGGAAGACTTTGGCTTAGAAAGATAAGATTTTGCCTATTGAAACTCCCTTGCGCATTTTAATTGTCGAAAGTCGTTTTTATGACGCCATTGCCGATGAGCTTCTGGCGGGCGCGACCGAGGCCCTGACGGCCATGGGCGCGGACTATGATGTCGTGACTGTGCCCGGCGCCTTTGAGCTGCCGGCCGCCATCGCCATGGCTGAATATGCCGCCCACCGACCGATGGGCCGGGCCTATGACGGCTATGTCGCGCTGGGCTGCGTGATTCGCGGTGAGACGACTCACTATGATTATGTGTGCGAGGAATCGGCGCGCGGCCTGATGGATCTGGGCTATAAGCAGCGTCTGGCTATCGGCTATGGCGTTCTGACCGTCGAAGACGAGGATCAGGCCTGGGCGCGTGCGCTGCGCTCACAGGGCAATAAGGGCGGCAAGGTCGCGCAGGCCTGCCTGACCATGATCGCCTTAAGCAAAACCCTGCTGGAGGGTGGTCAGTGAGCGAAGCCCCCCAGCCGACCAGCCTGAAGGCGGTTATTGAGCATTTAAACGCCCGCGAAACCGAAGCCAAAAACCTGTCCAATAAGGATAAACGCGCCCGTACCGTGGCGCGTCTGGTTCTGGTTCAGGCCCTCTACCAGATGGAACTGTCTGGCACCGGCGTCGAAAGCGTCATCCGCGAATTTACCGATTTTCGCTTTGACGGTGATCTGGAGGGCGAACCTCTGGCGCAGGCCGACGAAGCTTTCTTTGCCGATGGCGTAAGCACGGTCGTGAAGGCCCAGTCTGAGATTGATGTGATCATTATCAATCGCTTAGCGTCTGGCTGGCGGATTGAGCGATTGGATACCACGGTTCGTGCTATTTTGCGCGCCGGTACCTGGGAATTGAAATTCCGCACCGATATTGGCGTGGCCGTCATTATCAATGAATATGTGGAAATTGCCCGCGCCTTTTTTGGCGAAACCGAAGCGCGTTTCGTCAATGGGGCTTTGGATGGCATTGCCGCCGATGTGAGCAAACAGGATTAAATTAGTCAACAGGCGAAAATAACGCATTATTTTGTCGTAATTTTCGCCTGAATGGCGCAAAAACAGCTTTGAGATGAGACTCACAAAGCCGTTTTAAGATTGGGCCGATGAGGCCAGATGAAGCAGCCAGATGACGCAAACTGACGAATTTTCCATAATAGATGAGTTGTTCAAGCCTCTGGCGGGCCTCAGCCGTGAGGCGCGCGGCCTGATGGATGATGTGGCCGTACTGCCTGCCGATTCTGCGCATGATCTGGTGGTCAATACGGATGCTCTGGTCGCAGGGGTGCATTTTTTTGCCGATGATCCGCTCGATCTGGTGGCGCGCAAGCTGATGCGGGTCAATCTGTCCGATATTATCGCCAAGGGCGCCAAACCCTACGGCTATCAACTGATGACGGCGTGGCCAAGGGGCACAAGCTTTGCGCAAAAGGCTGATTTTGTGAGCGGCCTGAAAACCGATCAGGATCATTATGGCCTCAGCCTGTTTGGCGGCGATACGGTTTCGACTGATGGCCCTTTGGTTATGTCCATGACCTTGTTTGGCCGGGTGCAGGCGGGCAGGGCCCTGTCGCGGCTTGGCGCAAAAGCGGGCGACTGCGTTCTGGTTAGTGGTTATATCGGTCAGGGCTATCTGGGGCTTATGGCCCTTCAGGGCAAGCTGCCGTCTTTAAGTGCCGCCGATCGCGAAGCGGTCATTCGCGCCTATCACCTGCCGGATATCCGTCCTGATCTGGCGGCTTTTGTCCGGCAATATGCGCATAGCTCTATGGATATTTCCGATGGCTTGCTGGCCGATGCCAATCATCTGGCGCGGGTTAATCAGCTAAATATCCGCCTTGATCTCTATAAGGTGCCCACCTCAGCCGCGGGCCGCGCCGCCATTGCCGCAGGGCTTAGTCCGGTAGAACTTGTGACCGGAGGCGATGATTATCAGATACTCTGCACGGCGGATGAGACAGGGGCGAAAGCCCTGATTGCGGCTGGTTTTTATGACATCGGCATGTGTCTGGCCACGACGGATAACACGGCGTCCGGTGCTGATCTGTGGGCGGATAACCGGCCAATTGCTGTGACCAAAAAAGGCTTTACACACCCGCTTTAAATATCGAATGAGGGTTTACGGCATCCTTATAAACCACCGCCTGTTTCCACCGTGTGTTCCGATTGCAAGATAGGTGTAACCGGCATACCCCTGATCCCTAAGTCCGGCACCTTTTTTTTAAAATACGTGTGGTTTCCACTGTATTGGCGCTGAGATGTGAAAAAGGAGATTATCTGAGATGCCTAATAAAACCCCTTTGATGCGCCAAACCCCTCTGGTACGCGCCGGCCTTATGCTGGCACTTGGCTGCTTTGTGGCAGCGCCCAATCTGGCCGCCGCGCAAGATCGTGATCTGCGGAATTATGACGGCTATTGCTACGCCAAAAAGAAGGACGCCCAAACCAATGGCACGGTTATCGGTGCTGTGCTGGGTGGCCTGATCGGCAGTCAGGTGTCCAAGAATGAGCGCGGTCTGGGTACGGCCGGCGGGGCCGTCATTGGCGGTGTAATTGGTAATAATGTCGGCAAGAACAGCGTCAAATGCTATAATGGCGAATACTATTCTTATCAGGGGTCTTATTATGATCCGGCACCGGCGCCTTCGGGCTATTCGGTCGTTTACTATAAGGATCGCCCGGCAAATGATCGTTATGATCATGTCTATTATGACCGTTACCACCACACTAGCCCGCCGCCCTACAACTATGGTGAGGCATGGCGTAAGGACGATAATAATCCGAACGGCTGGCGTGATAATGATGGCCGCTGGCATGAAAGCCGCGGCAATAACCGGGGCCATAATCACGGCAATAATCGTGGCAATTACCGCTATTAAGTCAAAAACCCTCCGGACAAACCGGAGGGTTTTTTATTCGGCTTTAAACCTTATCAAGTTTTCCATGACATTCTGTTGTCATGGAAAGATTTGAAAACAGACGAAATTTGATCTTTGCGTCTATTTGCGCCCTGTTGGTGTCTGCAAAGCCGGTCGCGGCCAGCGAAGGCGGCACAAAAGAGGCGTCAAACCCCTCTGTGCAACTGGGGGCTATTGCTATTCCGGTTATGGTGGATGGCAAACTGGTCAATTATATTTTCCTCAGCATCCGTATCAACCTCAATATCAAAGCCAACGAAGCCAAATTGCGTGAAATGGAACCCTATTTCCGTGACGCTTTGGTGCGAATGTCCAGTCAGGTCTCATTTGCAAAGCCTGATCATGATGATCAGCTGGACGAGCCGCGCTTCAAACAGGTCATGACGGCGGAATGGAGCAAAATTGCCGGGCCGGGCATGATTAAGTCGGTGGATATTCTGTCCCAGGTGCCCCGCAGGCGCACGAGTCGTCCGGAAAATACACATTAAGGTTGCGTTGCAAACATCAATAACTTTATGTATTTTATACACATAAGTATTCATCTCATTGCAATGCAGCATTTATCTTGTGTCAAACGACAAACTATAATGAGGCAACTGAATAACAATCCTTGAAACTCATCTGAACATTTGGCAGTCTCAACCTCTGTCAAAAAGATCAGCCACTGAATACAGGCTGTTTTTTTGATTTACAAATGGGGGCGCAGATCATAACCGCCCTTTAAATATAAAGAAACAGGGGTTGGATTATGAATATTGCTTTGGTGCTGGCCATTGCGGCGGGCATACTTGGCCTGTTGTATGGCGTTATTCAGACGATGGTTCTGATGAAGGCGAATGCAGGCAATGCGCGCATGCAGGAAATCGCAGCCGCCATTCAGGAAGGGGCTGCGGCCTATCTTAAGCGTCAATACACAACCATAGCCATGGTCGGTGTGGTCATTTTTGTACTGGCTTTCATATTTTTAGGGCATTTGTCGGCCATTGGGTTTCTGATCGGTTCGGTCTTGTCGGGGGCCGCCGGTTATGCCGGTATGCTGATCAGTGTCCGCGCCAATGTGCGTACCGCGCAGGCGGCATCGGAAAGTCTGGCTAAGGGGCTGAAACTGGCCTTTAACGCCGGCGCGATTACCGGCATGTTCGTGGCCGGTGGCGCGCTTTTGGGCGTGGCGGGCTATTATGCCTATCTGACCGGTGTGCTGGGTCTGGACGGTCATGACCGTGACCTGATCAATGCCCTGGTGTCTTTAGGCTTTGGGGCATCTTTGATCTCGATTTTTGCCCGTCTGGGCGGCGGTATCTTCACCAAGGGCGCAGATGTCGGCGGTGATATGGTCGGCAAGGTCGAGGCCGGTATCCCCGAAGATGACCCCCGCAACCCCGCCACAATTGCCGATAATGTCGGCGATAATGTCGGCGATTGTGCCGGTATGGCGGCCGATCTGTTTGAAACCTACGCCGTTACCACGGTGGCGACCATGGTTCTGGCCGCCATCTTCTTTGGTGACACGCCCTATGTCGGCATGATGATGTTGCTGCCTCTCGTGATTTGCGGCGTCTGTATCTTTACCTCCATCATCGGGACCTATTTTGTCCGTCTGGGCAAGAGCCAGAACATTATGGGCGCCCTGTATAAGGGGCTGATCGCCACGGGCCTGTTGTCGATTGTCGCCATTGCGGCGGTCATTAAATACTTGCCCGGCCTTGGCTTTGATACGGCCTTTTCTTATGTATCAGCCGGTACAACCTTCACCTTTACCGGCATGACCCTGTTTTATTGCGGGCTTGTCGGCCTGGCGGTGACGGCGGGCTTTATCGTGGTGACGGAATATTACACCGCCACAGGCAAGCGTCCGGTTGTCTCGATCGCTCAGGCCTCAGTGACGGGACACGGCACCAA
This sequence comes from Asticcacaulis sp., assembly GCA_049590735.1. Lineage (GTDB taxonomy): Bacteria > Pseudomonadota > Alphaproteobacteria > Caulobacterales > Caulobacteraceae > Asticcacaulis. The sequence goes on from JBAWDM010000327.1 coordinate 6,688, forward strand.
TGTCATTCAGGGTCTGGCCGTTTCCATGGAATCGACGGCTATTCCGGCCCTGATCATTGTAGCAGGCATTATCGGCTGCTACCTGCTGGCAGGTCTTTTCGGGATTGCGATTGCCACCACTACCATGCTGGCCTTAGCGGGTATGATTGTAGCTCTGGATGCGTTTGGCCCCGTGACGGACAATGCCGGTGGCATTGCGGAAATGGCCGGATTGCCCGCCGAAGTGCGTCACACGACCGATGCGCTGGATGCCGTGGGTAATACTACCAAGGCGGTCACCAAGGGTTATGCTATTGGCTCGGCCGGTCTGGGGGCTCTGGTTCTGTTTGCCGCCTATACGTCGGATCTGAAGTATTTTGCCGAACATGCGATACCGGGCTCGTTCTTTGAAGGCCTTGGCAATCTGACCTTTTCGCTGTCATCGCCCTGGGTGGTGATCGGGCTTCTGATTGGCGGGCTCTTGCCCTACTTGTTCGGCGGCATGGGCATGACCGCTGTCGGTCGTGCGGCGCAGGCCGTGGTCGAAGAAGTACGTAAGCAGTTCCGCGAAGATCCCGGCATTATGGCCGGCACCTCTAAGCCCAACTATGGCCGCGCCGTCGACATGCTGACCAAGGCGGCGATACGTGAGATGGTCGTGCCGTCCTTATTACCGGTCTTGTCACCCATCGTTCTGTTTATCATCGTCTATTATATCGGCGGTGCGGTGCCGGCGTTTGAAGCACTGGGCGCCATGCTTTTGGGTGTCATCGTCACAGGTATCTTTGTGGCCATTTCCATGACGTCCGGCGGCGGTGCCTGGGACAATGCCAAGAAGTCGTTCGAAGACGGCTTTGTTGACAAGGATGGCGTCAAGCATATGAAGGGCTCAGAGGCACATAAGGCTTCGGTGACCGGTGATACGGTCGGTGATCCCTATAAG
>JBAWDM010000328.1:0-4116 GCA_049590735.1 Asticcacaulis sp.
GATCAAAACGCCCAAAAAACAAGCCACCCAGCAGGAGTCAGAACATATCGAACTGGCAGCGCTGGAGTAGGGCCTAAAACAGGCTGAGGGTTTCTTCTTCGGGATTGCCCTCAGCCTTCTTTTTGGCCGTACCCCTGACTTTTGGCGTGAAATGGCGCGTCAGGCGTTGAGCGAAAACCTGTTTGTTACGTTGCATGTCCAGCGCCACCTCCTTGGCCATGTCGCTGAGCGGTTCATATTTCAGGCCATACAGCGCCATCTCAACCAGTATCGGCGCCAGATCAGCGCCGCGTGACGTCAGCGCATAGATGAATTTGCGTTTGTCGGCAGGATCAGGCGATTTACTGATCAGGCCGTTCTGCTCCAGTTTCAGGAGACGATCGGCCAGAATATTGGTGGCGATTTTTTCCCCGGAACGCAAAAAGCCCTGATAGCTATTGTGCCCGCGCAACATGAGATCACGAATAATCAACATTGACCATGCATCGCCAATGGCCTCAAGCGTTATGTTGATTGGACACATTGATCTGTGCATTTTCACAGGCGCGGGTGAGGTCGCCGTTTTTTTGGGAGCGACTGTTTTGACTGGCTTTTTCATAAGCAAGATGACCAAAAATTTAGGTTTCTATTCGCAAGTGATGCGCGCAAACCAGTTGATTCGCAAGGCCTGAGAAGAATGACTTGTGGATCAAAAGTCAAAATTAGTCGCTTATCAATCGCACGCCCGTCAATGTCTCTTTCATTTCAAAAGTGATACGCAAAAGAACCTTACGGTTCCTTATGTTCCGCCTGTTTTGCGGCATTCCACAGGGCATCCATTTCCGCCAGATCGGATTGATCCGGCGTCTTGCCGATTTTCGCCAGTTCGGCCTCAATGGTTTCAAAACGGCGGACAAATTTGGCATTGGTCATGCGCAGGGCGTCTTCGGGTTCGACCTCCAGCTTCCGCGCCAGATTGGCCAGCACAAACAGGATGTCACCCAGTTCTTCATGGGATTTTCGCACATCCCCTTTGGCGATTTCGACCTTAAGCTCCTGGGTTTCTTCCTCAAGCTTATCCAGGACTTCAGTGACGCTGGGCCAGTCAAAGCCCACCCGTGCGGCGCGCTTGGTCAGCTTGGCGGCGCGCGTCAAAGACGGCAGCCCAATCGGCACATCATCGAGGAGACCGTGTTTTGCCTTGGCCTTGCGTTCCTCAGCCTTGATCACTTCCCAGGCCTGATTTTGTTCATCGGCCGTGCGTTCGCCCGCCTCACCAAAGACATGCGGATGGCGGCGGATCAGCTTTTCGCTCATGCCGGCGGCAACATCGTTGAAATCAAACAGCCCCTGTTCTTCGGCGATGCGGGCGTGGAAAACCACCTGAAACAACAGGTCACCCAGCTCTTCCTTCAGGTCGCGCATATCCTTACGCTGGATGGCATCGGCCACCTCATAGGATTCCTCGACCGTATAGGGCGCAATCGTATCAAAGGTCTGTTCTTTGTCCCACGGGCAGCCGGTTTGCGGATCGCGCAAGCGACGCATGACCTCTAACAGGCCCTCAATTGCCTTTGGATCGCTCACACAATATCCTTTGCTTTTAGCTGCGCCATAATGTCGGCATGGCGCGCAGGGGTCAGGTCATAATCCTTCATGGCATAGGCCCCCAGTATCAGAAAAATCACCGGCAAACCGATAAAGAAGGCCTGAAGCCACATTAAGGCATCGGGCGGGCTGTCTGCCGGTATTTTCACGTTGAAATGCAGCCAGCCCAGTATGGTTATGGTCAGGGCCGATAGGGCATAACCGACCTTTGTGGTGGCCGACAGAATGGCCATCAGGATTCCTTTGTGATCATGGCTGGTTTCCAGCATCACTTCATCACCAATATCGGCCATGAGCGCACGCGTCAGGAGCAATGAGGCCGCATAGGGAATGCCATTGGCAAAGGTCATGGCTGCGCAAATGAGGAAATGGCCCTTTGGTGCGAACAACATCATGGCATAGAGGACGGCAAAAAGGAGGCTGGACAGGATCAGCGCCTTATGTTTGCTCATGCGTTTTGAGGCTAGCGTCCAGATCGGTGCACCAACAATGCCGGCGACAAAATAGAGGAGCATGGCAATGCTGCTCTCCATCCGCGTCAGGCCTTTTGTCTGTTCAAAAAAGTAGAAAAAGAGCGCTGCCATCACGCCCGGTGCCAGTCCCATAAACAGGTCGGCCCACAGGATGCAACGGACATTTTTGCGCTTCCACATATCGAAATAGTGGCTGAGTTTGAGATCGTGCGTATTCGTATTGGCTATTTTTTCCGGCACCTTCCACAAGGCGATAGCGATGGTGATCGGCAGGGTCAGCATAATAAAGCCGCCCATAAGCTGCACGCCCAATATGTAGGTATAGCCAAGGGTTTGGACGACAACGGGAATAACGGCCGCCATCAGAATGCCTATGATATTGCCCACCTGCCACCAGGCAAAGATGCGGGAACGTTCATTATAGTCGCTGGAAAGCACAGTTCCCCAACTGGCCTGGCTTAGGGCGGCTATTGAGAAACCTATATAGAGCACCAAAAGCCAGATGCCGAGATAGACGGGGCCAACGCCCTTTTGCGCCATAAAGATAAAGCCTGTGCTGACAAACAGGATCGGCAAGCAGATCAGCATCCATAGTTTGAACCGCCCCAATCGCGTGCGTGTGCGATCCATCCAATGCCCCAACACAGGGTCAACCAAAATGTCGAACAGGCGAACAATCGCAAAGACAGTGCCCACCAGCGCGCCAAGCTGAAGCTGTGTGCCGTAAAATTCCGGCAAGGTGGCCACGAGCGGCAGGCCCAGAGCTGCAAACGGCACGCAAGGGCCGATAAAGGCCAGCATCCGGCCAAAACCAACCTTATCTGTGGTCGTTGTCTGTGTTTCAGATGTCATGCCCGATCCCCCCGTTTTATGGTTTGAGTCGTAACCTAGAGCGTTTTCTCATCAAAGGGAATCATTTGATGGATCAGAAAGAGCGGTCACATGAAAAACTAGGGCAGGGCGGGTGTTTTGCCAAGCGAGGGGTGGGGCCTTACGACTTCCCATACAGGTCGCGCAGTTCGTCCTTGGCCTTTTCCAGAACCTGTTTCTGCTTATCAGGCAGATTTTTACCGGCGCGGTTGATATAGAAGGTCAGCATCGACATGGCCGACCGAAAGGGGGATGACTTGCGACGATGGCTATCCTCGGCTGATTTTTTCAGCGATCGGGCAATTTTTTTGGGATCATCAGACTCGAAAATATGCGCTTTTAAGTCCATCGCATCGGAATGTTCGGTTACGTCTTGCGACCATTTTTTCGTGGGCATAACGGCCTCCTTTGGATGCAGGAAAGGATAGGCCGCGGGGTGTGAAAATGGAATATGAGCACAGAGCTTCGGGTATCAGAAATGGGTAAAGTCAGGTTTGCGGTGGTTTGTGGGTGAAGACTAAAGTTTAGACCAATTAGTAAGGTTTATGATCTGGCATTAAGACTAACGGCAACCAAGACACCAAAGAACGCAAGCGCGATGACAAGAGCGAGTATCAACCGCTGGTGTATAATGCGGCGATCATCATCGTTGTTCACCGGATAGGTGGCGATTCGTGCTCCAAGTAAGATAATAGCGTCTGGCAAAGCGAATAGCACAATCTCACCTCGGGACGCCGGTCTATCTAAGAGGGGTGTGAAGAAGAGGCTTATACTTAGCAACAGGGCTATAGAAAAACCAACCCATGGCCATTTCTCTCCGGGATGATCTAATCCAAGCTTTATAATGTATAATAGGCAACCGGATGCACAGGCGATGCGATAGCTTGTATCAAAAGGTATTCCGACATAGTTATCGAGCGCGATACTTAGGGCGACAAATATGACTACGCCAATTAGAGCCAAGCCCACATTTTGAAGTTTTGATCTCAAACCCCACCCTTACAATTTGTGCTATTCTTACCGCGAACGCCTTGTACGTAGACATTCCCATAACGGCGGATAGGGTGGGATTGGCTCCGCTTCGCTTCGCCGAAACCTGCGCGCGTAACGCGCTCCGGTTTACGAACCCGCTTTTTTTGTCGTGAGTTCAAGTCCTCACAGTCAGCTATTTCTACAAAAATAGGCC
>JBAWDM010000329.1:0-4670 GCA_049590735.1 Asticcacaulis sp.
ATCAATAGCTTTGTTGAACGCGGCCTTGAGATTTCGATTGATGATTTTGGTACCGGCCTGTCATCTCTGGCCTATCTGAAACAGATTCCGGCACATGAGCTTAAGATTGACCGCTCCTTTATCATGGAAATAGAAGGCGGCCAGCGTGATGCGCTTCTGGTGCGTTCATCCATTGATCTGGCGCATGGTCTGGGCATGAAGGTGACCGCAGAAGGGGTGGAAACCGCTGCTGCCTTTACCCTGCTTCAGGCCATGGGATGCGATATCGCGCAAGGCTATGGCATAGCCAAACCTATGCCATTTGGCGATCTGGTGCTTTTCCTGAATGATTTTAATGGCATCAATGCGCTGAAAACAAAAATGCCGCCCTATCAAATGCCAAAAGCCGGTTAAGGCATTCGCCCTCAGAGGGGGGAAAGCTCTAAAAGGAAAAATCAGGCAGGGCCGCGAAGGCTGAACTTAAAGCATCACTCCAACCCTGAGACACTTTTTGGAAATAGGGATCGCCGCGTTCAAAGCGACGCTGACGACTGATGCGGCAGTCATCCACATTCTGAACCTGCAGGTCGATTGGCAGATCAACACCGGCATTGGATCGGATGGTCGAGTCAAACGACACGCACAGCAGCTTGACCGCTTCCTCAAATTCCATGTCGGCCTTGAGCGCGCGGTCTAAAATGGGGCGGCCATATTTGGTTTCACCAATCTGGAAAAACGGATTGTCGTCACCGGCCTCGATGAAGTTGCCTTCGGGATAGATGAGAAACAGACGTGGGGGTGAGCCTTTGATCTGACCGCCCAGTATAAGAGTCGCGCCAAATTTGGAGGTCGCTTCGGGGCCGCTTAAGCCGTGATTCTTGACAACATCCCGCAACAGGCTGCCGACAATGTTGGCCGCCTGAAACATGGACGGCGCATCCAGTATGGAGGGGCTGCGGTCTTCAGGCGCCTTGGTGCGTTCATCAATCATGGCCACGACGGTCTGGGTAGTGGCCAGATTACCGGCGGTCAGCAAGGTAAAGACACGCTCACCCGGCACTTCCCAGCTGTGCATTTTACGCACGCGCGATATGTCGTCCACACCGGCATTGGTACGCGTGTCCGACATGAAAACCAGACCTTGATTGAGTCTGAGTCCTACACAATAAGTCATTATCGAATCTCTGTATTCACACGGCTGTCATGTTGGCCTGTTATTGCTGAACTTGCAATTGCACGATCATTTTTTCGCTGCTGGCGCCATAACGCATGCCCGATACGGGTGACGCGTCCTTATAGTCCAGGCCCGTGGCCACACGCACATAACGGTCATCGGGTGAATAACCGTTGGACACATCAAACCCAACCCAGCCCACCTTGTCCATATAGGCCTCAGCCCAGGCATGGGTGGCGTCCTGATGCTTATGTTCATTCATCATCAGATAGCCGGACACATAACGCGCCGGATGTCCCAGCAGGCGCATGGCGGTCAAAAAAACATGGGTGTGATCCTGACAGACCCCATAGCCGATCTCCACGGCCCGTTCGGCCGGCGTGTAGGCATCGGTATGATTGGCCTGATACGGCATGTGTTGGAGGATTAGGGCCGACAAGGCATGAGCGCGCATAATATCTGTCTCATAATCCGTGCCCAGTTCGTCGATGAGGGCCTGAATCTTCGGGCCGGGTCTGGTCAGGGCCGTAGGCTGACGAAAGGCCCAGATTGGCATGAAGCCATGATGCAGGCCAACAATACCGGCCGTATCTGTCACCTCAACCTCGCCGGAACAATGGATGGCAATGCGATCACTTCCCGGGATCAGGCTGACCAGATCGACAATATTGGCGTGATGATCGGTATATCGCAGCTCTTTCTTGCCGCCTTCTATGACGATGTCCCAGTTCAGCAGCTTTTGACCGTCGCGCTGTTTTGGGGTCAGGCGCAACTGTTGCAGACCGTAATCGACAGGTTCGTCATAATGATAGCTGGTACTGTGGTGGATGTGCAGAAGCATGATGTTCCCTAAAACCGGTAATCGGTCTGAACCTGCATGGCAAGCTTACCGTTTTCAACCAGAAAGCGCTCGATAAATTCGTGCAGGCCTTCTTCGAATATCCGCTTGATATCCGTATGAATCAGGCTGTTTTGAATGGAACAGACCAGGCCGTGCGAGGGTCTGTCGTCCTTATATTGCTTGGCAATGCGCATCAGATGGGTATGCATGTTAGCATAGCAAAAGGCCAGAGAGCGCGGCATTTCCTCATTAAGGATCAGAAATTCGGCAATATTGATCGGATTGATGGCGGCCCCGTTCAGCCAGCGATAGGCGCGTTGTGCCGACACGGAGCGCAGGATGGTTTCCCACTGGACATTATCGAGCGACGAGCCAATTTTAGCACTGGAGGGCAAAAGCAGATAATATTTCACATCCAGAATGCGCGCGGTATTATCCGCCCGCTCCAGAAAAGTGCCAAACCGGGCAAAATGATAGCCGTCATTGCGCATCATGGTGCCGTGTGTCGCCCCGCGTACCAAAGCGCTTTGTTGACGGATGGTGCTGAGGACGTCCGGCAGATCCTGCTCATAGACCGGCTTTTCCAGCAGGTTTTTCAGCGCCATCCAGCATTCATTGGTCGCTTCCCAGACCTCACGCGTCAGAGCCGGGCGCACCATACGCGCATTGTCGCGGGCCATTTTGACATTGGAGATAACGCTTGAGGGGTTGCTTGGATCACGCAGCAGAAAATCAATGACATTGGCCGATTGAAAATTGCCGTGAGCCTTGCGGTAGTGCGACAAGGATCCGGCAGTGGTCAGCACGGATTTCCATTCAGCCGCCGCCGTGGCCGAACTGGTCAATGCGATGCGAAAACCGGCATCCAGAAGGCGGGCGTTATTTTCGCAGCGTTCCAGATAGCGAAACATCCAGAAGAGGCCGCCTGCAGTTTTACTTAGCATGGCTTTACTCCTCCAATACCCAGGTGTCTTTGGTGCCGCCGCCCTGACTGGAATTGACGACCAGCGAGCCTTCGGTCATGGCCACGCGCGTCAGGCCGCCCGGTGTAATTTCAATGCCATCGGGCGATACCAGAACAAAGGGCCGCAGATCGACATGGCGCGGCGCCAGTCCCTTTTCGGTAAAGATGGGCACGGTCGATAGCGCCAGTGTGGGCTGGGCAATATAGTTGGACGGTCGCGCCATCAGCTTTTTGCGGAAGGTTTCAATCTCTTTTTTGGACGCGGCGGGGCCGACAAGCATGCCATAGCCACCGGAACCATGCACTTCCTTGACCACCAGCTCATGCAGGTTTTCCAGAACATAGGCCAGTTCATCGGATTCGGAGCAACGATGGGTCGGCACATTGCTGAGCAAGGCGGCTTCGCCTGTGTAGAATTCAATAATATCCGGCATGTAGGAGTAGAGCGCCTTGTCATCGGCAATGCCGGTGCCGGGCGCATTGGCAATGGTAATGCCCCCGGCGCGATACACGTCCATAATGCCGGGCACGCCCAGCATGGATTCGGGCGCGAAATTCAGGGGATCGAGATAATCATCATCGACGCGGCGATATAAAACATCAATCGCCACATCGCCCTGGGTTGTGCGCATAGCGATTCGCCCGTTGACGACACGCAGATCATGGCCTTCGACCAGTTCCGCGCCCATCTGATCAGCCAGAAAGCTGTGTTCGAAATAGGCAGAGTTATGAATACCCGGCGTCAGAACGGCCACGACAGGCTGGCCCGTACATTGTGGTGGCGCACAGGTCGACAGTGAACGGCGCAGATTGGTGGGGTAGTTGCTGACCTTTTGAACCGCAATACGCGAAAACAGTTCCGGAAACATCTGCAGCATGGTTTCACGGTTTTCCAGCATATAGGACACGCCGGACGGTGTGCGGACATTGTCTTCGAGTACAAAGAACTCATCCGGCCCTGTGCGCACAATATCGGTGCCGACTATGTGGGTATAGATGCCGCCGGGGGGATTGACGCCGACCATTTGCAGCAAAAACGCTTCGTTATTGGCAATCAGCTCAATCGGGATGCGGCCGGCGCGGATGATTTCCTGACGGTGATAGATATCATACAAAAACGCATTGAGGGCGCGGACACGTTGTTCAATACCGCGAGACAGTTTGCGCCACTCACGTGCCGAAATAATGCGGGGTATCACGTCAAAGGGAATCAGCCGTTCATCAGCTTCGTCTTCGCCATAGACATTAAAGGTAATGCCGGTCTTGCGGAAAAAGGCTTCAGCCTGCGCGGCCTTGCGCAGGATTCGTGAGGGCTCTTCTTTATTGAGCCATTTGCCATAATCCGAATAGGGCTCGCGAACCGTTTCGCCGGCGAGCATTTCATCAAAGAATTCGATGTTGTTCCCCTTTCAGATTATTATAGGTCTGTAATAGCAGGTCGTTTCACAAATATGGCATTCATTCTCGCATTGTCCTACGGCAACTTAAAAAATCATAGGTAACAATCAGGTAACAATGCGCAATTGATGTCTTGGATAAGAGATAGTTACAAAGCCAAACCTTACGTCTGCGATGACTTTATGCAAGTGTGCGCCGCAATATTTTTTCGGTTTCTTTATCTTTTTGGCCACAATTTGGGCCCCGAAATGCCACACTAGCCGAAACTTAAAAATAATGGCACAGCCCTGAGTGGTGTTCGCCCGGATGATCTG
>JBAWDM010000330.1:0-8126 GCA_049590735.1 Asticcacaulis sp.
TCTAACTTTATGTACTCCTTCATGATGATTTCGTGGCAGAGGCCACTGACAACTCTAAAAACAAGCATACAAATAGTAATAAATGCTAGAACTTAAGCAGGACAAATACTTCAAATGGAAACCAAACTCTCACGTCGAACGGCGTTAAAAATGGCTGTAGCTGGTACTGTTGCAGATTTGGGATTGCGTGCCACAACAGCTGGCGCCACGACTTCAAATAACGCTGATTTTGTCGATCCTTGGAGCCAAGCTCATGATCGCGTTTGGCTAGGCGGTGATTTTTGGGCGAACCCGATGGAAGATTGGTGCATTCGCGATGGCGAGGCAGAGTGTCTGAGTATTGGCGGCAACCGCAATATTCAATCCTTGACCCATCAACTTACCAATCCTTCGGGCTCTTTTAGCATGTCTGTAATTATACGACGCATATCTGAAGGTACGATGGACGGTGGCGCGGGTTTCCGTATCGGCCATCACACTGAAATTAAGGAATATAGGAGCAATTGCTTTGTTTCAAATGGGCTGCGTGCTGGCATCATTGATCGCGTACTAGTTTTGGGTGCAAAATCCCTAGTTCTGGCTGATCAAGCTGACATGAAAAATATTCGCCTGCAATTGTCGGGTAGACCCGCAGGTAGTCAAATAAACTTAGTGCTCGAAGCTCTGACGCCCGATACTGGCAATAGTCTGGGCAAAATTGTCCAAACCCTGCCCCATGAAATGCTTATGGGTAATGTAGCCCTGGTTAGCAACTTTACCAGTTCAGACGCTCGACCCGATGTGGATAGTAAAGCCGGCTCACTGTATCGATTCAGCCAATGGCAAATGAGCGGCGATGGCTTTTCTGTCAATCCACGGCAGAAGTTTGGTCCACTTCTCTGGTCAATGTATAGCCTGAATGATTCACGTACAAATGACGGTTTTATACTAAAGATCAGCGCCCTAACAGGCCCTATGGGCAAGGATGACAATCAGGTTGTCGAGCTACTGGTGCAACGTAACGGCAAATGGACATCCTTAGGTGAAGCTAAGCTTGATAGAGATGCGTGGGTGGCTACCTTCCGCCTTCCGAACTGGGACGAAAAGGTCGCGACGCCTTATCGATTGGTTTACCGTGAGAAACACCGCGATGGTAGTGAGAGCGCTAACGAATGGACGGGTACTATTCAGGCCAATCCTGTGGGCCGCCCACTGCGCATGGCCGCTTTGACCTGCCAGAACGATTATGCGTTCCCATATGAACCTGTTGTCAGAAATTTAGCACAACTTAAGCCTGATATCATTTTCTTTTCTGGTGATCAGATTTACGAATTTAACGGTGGATATGGCTATATACGTAATCCAGCAGAGCTATCTATTCTTTGCTATTTGCGCAAATTCTATCAGTTTGGCTGGGCTTTCCGCGAAGTCATGAGTAGCTGTCCTACGCTCTGCCTCCCGGATGATCATGATGTGTTCCAAGGCAACCTATGGGGTGAAGGCGGCGCTGTGGCCCTTCATCAGGACACAGATCCTGGTGCGTCCCTAGTTGGCGGATATTACAATCCCGCTCGAGTGGTAAATGTGGTTCACATGACGAATGTTTCGCATCACCCGGATCCATATGATCCCACACCCTCGCTACAAGATATCAGCGCCTATTACGGCGACATGGTCTATGGGGATGTCGGCTTTGCCATTGTCGCTGATCGACAATGGAAAAGTGGACCCGAAGCAATCGATGTCGCCGTGGGTGAAACGGGCCAAGGCGAGGATCCTCTGTATGTGAACCCTGCCTACGACACACCCGGCTTAAGTCTACTTGGAAAACGTCAGGAAAATTTCTTGAAGCAATGGGCGGCCGACTGGCGTGGTCATAAGCTGAAAGCGCTTTTGAGCCAAACCGTATTTGCTGGATTGGCGACACACCAACCTACCCCAAGCTCTTATGTGAAAGTAGACTTCGACAGTGCTGGTTGGCCGCATACACCGCGTGATCATGCTGTTGAAATTTTACGCCCATCTATGGCCCTACATATCTGTGGCGACACACATCTGACAACTCTTGCACAATATGGCGTCCAAAAACAAAGGGATAGTATTTGGGCGTTCACTACGCCAGCGGTGGCAGTAGGCTGGTCGCGTTGGTGGTATCCCGATTCCATGCATATGCCCCACCAAAATCGACCTAAACATGGTTTGCCGAACACCGGCGAGTATCTCGATACATTTGGCAATAAGGTCTATGTTTATGCCGTCGGTAATCCGGTCGTTGGCATCTCAAGTAACCGTTATCTGCTGGCAGACCAAAAGGGTAGCGGGTTCGGTTTCATCACTTTTGATACCGGTAAGCTCACCTATACTTTGGATTCATATCGCTTCCTCGTCGATGTTATGGATGGCAAACCGGGGAACCAATTTCCTGGTTGGCCCGTCACTATACATCAGGTTGAAAATCGTGGCGAAAACCAGGTTGCTTAAATGAGTTCTCGTTGTCGCGGCCCCTGTCGGTGTAGTGGGCGCTGTTGCAAATTTTCGCATGCACTGCCAACTTTGCGATTTTGACTGCGGATTAAGCGTATGAATGACTTCAAGGGACGTCACCATAAGGGCGAAATCATTCTTTGGGCGGTCAGCTGGTATTGCAGATACAGTATCAGCTACCGCGACCTTGAAACCATGCTGGCCGAACGTGGCGCCATATCGATCACCTAACGATATACCACTGGGTATAGACGTATGCGCCTCAAATCGAAAACGCCTCCGCTGGTATTGGCGGGCGCCTTCAATCGGTCGCTCGTGGCGGGTCGATGAGACCTATGTGAAGGTCAGTGGCAAATGGGTCTATCTGTATCGCGCCGTCGACAAGACTGGTCGGACTATCGACTTTTACCTGTCTTCGACATGCAACGCGAAAGGCGCCAAATGCTTTCTCGGCAAGGCTTTACACGGATTGAAAGATTGGGAAAAGCCCTTGAAGATCAACACCGACAAAGCGGCAGCCTATGGCGTTGCGATCTCCGAGCTGAAAAAACAAGGCAAGTGCCTTAAGGACATGGAGCACCGACAGGTCAAGTATCTGATCAATGTCGTTGAGGCCGACCACGGCAAGCTCAAACGCCTAATTAAGCCGACCTTGGGCTTCAAATCCATGAAGACAGCTTACGCGGCTCTCAAAGGCTTTGAGGTGATGCACGCCCTCAAAAAGGGTCAGGCTAAGATCTGGCAGTATCAGGACGGCATCATAGGAGAAGTGCGCCTAATCGAGCGCAATTTCGGGAGTTACAATGTCTGAAGACCGCAGAGCCTGACCACTTTACAACCAAAACAAAAGTTTGCAATAGCGCCCGAAATTAATGGTAACTATACTCGTTTCGATGCTAATTTTGAAAAATTCAATAATGTACCTGTCAACTGCCCTGGCGGCACATTAGCCAGCAGATGCTATACAGTTGGCACAAAGAGCTTCTTCGATCAATCCGGCCTTCCTTTCCCGAATAATGCTGAAGAGCAAGCCTTGGTGTCGACACGGTACACCAAGAACTTAGACGGGGGGTGGAAAGGTACGTTTGGCCTTCTGTGGCGCTATCAGGGTGCCTATACGCAAACAGTCAACCAGATTGCTCAAAACGGGTCTGCCAATCCGTCATCTAGCATATTCGACATGGACCTGACGGCCTATAAGCAAGGATTGCGCTTCCAGTTTTATGTAAAGAACCTCTTTGATCAGGCCTATACAACGCGTCAGGATCTTGACCTGCTTGGAAACGGCACAGCCTTCTTCCCGCGTGACTATAAGCGCTTTATCGGTGCCAGCGTTCAACGTAGCTTCTAAACAGAATAAGTGCGGAGCTACTTATAACCTGAGTAACTCCGCACTTATTTTGACATGATGAGGTTGGCCCTGCTTCCAGGGCTTTTATCAGATTGATTTTTCCCAGGCACACGTCACCACAAAAGGTCTGATTGAACCGCAAACCTTCCTCTATCGCGAAGACGCTAAGAATGTCGACGGAACGCGTGCCGATAAATTGATCGACCAATAGAGAGCGGTTCTGTGTCGTGACACATCTTTGTACTTAACGTCGAAGGGTGATTGACATAACATATGAATGGAAACATATTACCTATAGATTGACAGCTTAAGCTTGCCGATTATAACAGGGAGTATGGAGCATGGCAGAGGTTCAATGGCAGGGTGCGCAGCGCGCTACCCTTTTGGATGGTCCCGCACACTTTGCTGGCGTTAATTCTCTTTTGGCCACCCTTATAGCTACGCTATTTATGTGGGGACCACTAATACAGCCCGCTTACGCGGCGGAAAATACTGCGCCCGTCGTGCCGGTTTCTGACCCGACAAATAGTGGTGGGTGGGTGCTCAATACCGAAGTGAGTGATGAGTTCAACGCCAGTACAATCGACGAAAACCGGTGGTATATTGTTGGTAAGTTTGAGGAGGGCAAGCCTGTTTATAAACATCCTGACCTTCCGGAAAAGAAGGTATGGAAAGGTAGGGCTCCATCACAATTTTCGGGTAGAAATTATCGACTAGAAGATGGGCAATTAAAACTCGAAGCGCGTTGGGAGCCTGATTTTCCTTTCAGCAAAGACATTCCGACGCCTGTTTTTGGCGAGCCCTTGAGTTACGAAAATATCACCACGGCCTGCTTCATTTCCCGAAAACCGTTCAAGTACGGATACATTGAAATACGCAGTAAAGCGGCAGATGCAGAAATCTCAAGCGCCTTTTGGGCCATGGGCGCAGGCATGGAATTTGACTTTTTCGAAATGTTTGGTGATGGGCGGCTCAAGGGTAAAGAACACCTTGATCAAGAACTTTGGTGGTCGATCCGTGACTGGAAATTATTGAACGGCAAGCCCTCATATACTGAACGCCGCAATTTGGGTTTCCGGGGGGCCGAAGCTTTCCACGTCTACGGTATTGATTGGGATGAAAAGGGCGTCAAATACTATGTGGATGGCAAATTATTGGCCAGCGTCACAGCTGAACAGGTAAGCGATTGGGCGCGATCGAATAGAGATGTCGCTAAAGATTATAACGGTTACGTTGTCACATCCCCCATTAATCTGTGGCTCGACATGGAGACATTCCCTTGGAATGGCATGCCTGAGAGTAAAGAAGCGCTTGAGCTGAACAGTCCGCCAGACAAAAAAAACGATGGAAAAGTGGATTTCGACATCGACTATATTCGAGTTTGGCAGAAACATTAATACCCCCCTATTCTCAGGACACATACTATGCCCCCTCACCGAATTAATTTCCGCCTGTCAATCCTCATGACTACGGCGCTGATGAGCGCTAGTTTGGCGCAAATTACCACGGCTGCCACAATCGCACCAGACTGTTCGGCCAGCCCAACGGCCTGTCCGGGCGTTCTCTTTCTCGAAAACCAAAAAGACATCAGCTTTGAGAGTAAATTTCGCAGAAAATGGGAAAGTCCTGTTGTCGCCGATTTGGATCAGGACGGTTATCCCGACCTCTTACTAACGGATCATGGCTGGGCGGTTAAGCTATTTTGGAACAATAAGGGCAAATACGCGGCCCCTATTGATCTCACAGTAGGTGACACCCATGGCATAGCGGTTGGCGACTATAATCATGACGGCAAGCCGGATGTGATGATCACGCGTGGCGGCGGCTCGGGCGCCAGTCCGCGCGTCGCTTATGTCTTTACCTTTGGCAAGGACCGCAAGGTTAGCCCTATGCCGGCCTTCTCGGAACCGATGATCAGCGCTCGTGGTCGCACGGCCAAATGGGTTGATACAACCAATACCGGTAAGCTAGATCTGTTTGCGCTCAACTTCCCCGGCCTGACCAAGGTCCCAGATGGTGAAAACTATCTTTATGCCAATAACGGCAGCGGCGATCTGACCTTCCATTCCAAACTGCCGCAAACGCCAAATGACGGCGAGCGCACCCTCATTACCGACATCAATAATGATGGCCATGCTGATTTTCTGCTCTATGGCAGCACCAAGCCCTTATCGGCCTATGTGGGCAAGGGCGACCGTAGCTTTACGGATGTCAGCAAATCCGTTCTGCCCGCCGACATTCAAGACGTTACGGATGTAGCCGAAATTGACTACGACAATGACGGTGATTTTGATCTTATTGTTACGCGCGGTCATGATCTGCAAAAAGGCGAAACCTTTTACGACCCCATGACCAAAACTATGGCCTTTTTTACCTTGCGCCAGTCCACTGTTTTTCCAGACTTCGTAGCGGGTGATGTTCTTAAAATCCAAAATCTGCAAAGCCCTTGGCCTGATCAGGAAGTTATGCGCGGTGAACCAGGCGATATTGTAGAATGGGAAGGTGACAAGCACGCCGGTCGAAATCTATCTCTCAACAATAGCGATACACTTGGCTTTCCCGAGGTCCGTGACAAAAAAGGCGTCTATGTCGGCTTTGTCGGCAATCACCAATGGCGGATCGGTGTGAATTCTTTTTCTGAAGTGAGCGGCGTCGTTACCGGCGTAAAGGCCTATCCGGCCTTTGACCACCAAGCGGGCGTACAGACCTTGCTGCTAGAAAATCGGGGTGGCAAATTTGTTGATGTAACGGACCAATCTGGCATTAACCTCGTGGATAATGCCACTGGAGTCACGGTCGGCGACTTCGACAATAATGGCTATCAAGATATTTTGATTGTCCGCCGCGGCAATCTGGCCACTGGCACCGAGGAGGCCCTATATCTCAATCAAGGCAATGGTAAGTTTATACAGGCTAGCAATAGTGGCCTTAGTGTGCCTGACCTCGGTGCCATTGGCCAAGGCGTCGAGTCGTTGGATTTCGACATGGATGGCCGCCTTGATTTTGTGTTTGGCTTAGAGCGTGGCGCTTGGCACCTATTTAAGGGCACAAGCGCACTGGGAACCACTGCCAACTATATCAAGATTAATGTTGGCAATTCCCCATCTGGCAAGGGCACAGCTCAAGGCGCCCTCGTCAATGTTAAGGGTTGCGGGCAAACCCATTCAGTGCATGTGGGGTCTACAGGTGGTGGCTATAACCAAAGCCTAGACAACATGATCCATGTCGGTCTTGGAGCCTGCACAACCGGCAACCGCATTACCGTCAAATGGTCAACCGGTGAGGCGGCAACACTCGCCGCGCCAACCATGAACACCATCTATAAACTCGGCAGATAACGCTTTACACTAAAAACAGGAAATACACGATGACACAGCTAGATCGCCGCACACTCCTAAGGGCGGGCCTGACCACCAGCCTACTGGCGGCCTTGCCAGTGTCATCGTCCGCCAGCGAAACTCAACCAGATATCTCGGGTAAATCCATATTGATCACGGGGGCCTCTAGTGGATTTGGTCGCTTAGGCGCGCTCTATTATGCCGGATTAGGTGCAAAGGTTATTGCCACAATGCGCAACCTGCCTCGACCAGAGGCGGATCAACTACGTGCCATTACCGAGGAGCGTCACCTAGACCTGCATCTTGTCGAACTAGATGTCTTAAATGAAGCCAGCGTCAATGCCGGTGTCGCCAAGGCCGTGGCGCTTATTGGTCATGTGCCTGATGTGATTGTCAATAATGCCGGCCTGGCCATTGTTGGCCCCGTCGAGGCACAGGACGATGCGGCGATGCGCTTAGCCTATGAAACCAATGTTTTCGGCTATCAACGACTGCACCGCGCCGTATTACCTGCCATGAAGGTCCGCAAATCCGGCCATATCATCAATATGTCCTCACAATCAGGGCGTCTCATCTATCCGGGTCTTGGCCAATATTGTCCAACAAAATTTGCCATTGAGGCTATGTCGGAAAGTCTGGCCTATGAGGTGGCACCGTTTGGCATAGACATCACCATCATCCAACCCGGTGGGTATCCAACTGAGTTTTGGCGTAATCGCGAAACCTATACGGCGGCCCTTAAGGCGCGCGCCAACCCAGCCAATCTTGAAGGCTATGGCACTATGTCAGAACAGATGGGCTCTGGTAATATACCCAAGCTTAAGGGCGATCCACTTGATGTGCCGCGCGCCATTGCCCTTGCTATAGCAGCCTCGCGTGAGACAAAATCCTTACGCGTTATGGTGAGCGCAGGCGGTCATCCTCAGACTGATATCAATCAGATCAACCGTGAAACCCATCTGAAATTTTTGGGT
>JBAWDM010000331.1:0-15766 GCA_049590735.1 Asticcacaulis sp.
CTATAACGCTTTAGAGTACGTATAAAAATTAAACCGGCAGGTCTTTGGCCTTAAGAGAGGCCAGACCTGCCTATAATGACGTAGGGTGTGTGGAAATTCTTTATTTCGTGACGATTGCATATCAGACCATATAAGCCGTCTGAAGGGCATTTTAGAGACTATCGCCCCATTCTCCCTCAAGCCCGACTGATCGCGCCTGTAGCCCCCCTAATGGCCGCGTACGAACAGATTGGCGGTCAGTCGTCCCTTAAGCGGGTCAGGATCGCGCGACATGTCGGCTGGAATAATGCCGGAATGCAACAAACAGCCTTCATAGATGATCAAACGGTCAGGTCTGGCTTCAACCTGACCTATCTTGTCGAACCATGTGTTTGAGCCGTTAATATAGCCCTGTGCCTGCGGGTTCTCGACAGTGGCGGCAGCCATATAGGTGCTGAAATTGTTAGCCGTGACCCGTTCTATGCCTGTGGAGCGCTGACGGTAAAAGGCCGTACCTGTGCCGGGCGTATCGCTGAGATAATGCAGCACCGCCAGATAATTGGGCTCAACCGTGTCGATATGGGGTGCGCGCTGTCGTGGCCCCAGAACCTCAGGCGGTTGGGTCACCATGGAAAAGCTGCCTTCAATCCAGTTAAAGCGCGTAATGCCAAAAGCCCCGCCAATATAGGGCATAGCGTCCCTGAGCAGTGTGTGCATATAGGCGTGGGCAGCCTGATCGGCAGGCGTTACAAGGCGCCTCAGGCCGGGATAGTAAAGCTCATGGGGCGGAAAGGGGGCCAGTTCTGCCGCCAACCGTCGCACATGATCGCAATCGCCGGTGATTCCATCAACCACCACGACACGGCTTTGGCTTTCCCCCAGGATCATAAGTTCTGGCTTCATGCCGGCCCTTATGCCATTGGGTGGCCGGGCTTGCACACTTTTTTTGCTATAAATTCAAGGTTTTTAAAGCGGGTGGGCGGCCACAAAGCTGTTTATGGTGTTCGCTCATGTCAAAATTTGCTTGCCTTAGGCGGTCATTTGGGTTTGGTGCGCCTATTGTTTTTTAAGCCGGGATCAGGGTCGGGTCGATGAAGATAACAATGATTGGTTCAGGCTATGTGGGTCTGGTCTCAGGTGTGTGCTTTGCCGAATTTGGCCATGATGTCATCTGCATGGATCTGGATGCCGCCAAGATAGAAGGCCTTAAACAAGGGGTCATTCCCATTTTTGAACCCGGTCTTGAGGAAATGACCCTTGATAATGTCAGGGCGGGCCGTTTGACCTTCACAACCGACATCAAGGCGGCTGTGGCGGGCTCGGATGTGGTCTTTATCGGTGTCGGCACGCCTACCAACAAAGACACAGGCCATGCCGATCTAAAATATGTCTATGCGGCCGCCCGTGACATTGCCGCCGCCGTAGACGGCTTTACAGTGGTCGTCACCAAATCAACCGTGCCGGTGGGGACGGGTGACGAAGTTGAGCGCATCATCCGCGAAACCAACCCTGAGGCCGATGTGGCCGTTGTCTCCAATCCGGAATTTTTACGCGAAGGTGCAGCCATAAAGGATTTCATGATCCCGAACCGGATTGTGGTGGGTATAGAGGATGAACGCGCGCGCCCTGTCATGACTGAGGTATATCGCCCGCTCTTTATCAATCAATCGCCTTTGATGTTCACGACACGGCGCACTTCTGAGCTGATTAAATATGCCGCCAATGCCTTTTTGGCGATGAAGATAACCTATATCAACGAAATGGCCGATCTGTGTGAAGCTGTGGGCGCCAACGTACAGGAGGTGGCGCGCGGCATTGGCCTCGATAACCGCATCGGCACCAAGTTCCTGCATGCGGGGCCGGGCTATGGCGGATCGTGCTTCCCCAAAGATACTCTGGCTTTGGTGAAGACCGCTCAGGATTTCGGCGCGCCCATCCGTCTGATTGAAACCACAGTGGATATCAACGAAGCGCGCAAATCGAAAATGACGCAAAAAGTGGTCAGGGCGCTGAATGGCGATGTGGCCGGTAAGACCATTGCTATATTGGGCCTGACCTTTAAGCCTGAAACCGACGATATGCGTGATTCTCCTGCCATCACCATTGTATCGGAACTGGTCGCTGCCGGGGCAAGTGTGCGCGCCTTTGATCCCGAAGGCATGGAGAATGCCAAGGCCGTCCTGCCGCCCATCACCTATTGCACCGGGGCCTATGACGCCGCCGAAGGGGCGGATGCGCTGGTTGTGGTGACAGAATGGAATGAGTTTCGCGGGCTTGACCTGAAACGCCTAAAGACTGCCCTTAAGGGGGCCGTGCTGATTGATCTGCGCAATATTTATCGCCGCGAACAGGTCAGCCGTCACGGTTTCCGCTATAGCTCGATCGGACGTCCGGCTGAGGACATAGCCTAAAAACAGGGGTTGTTGATGGCCGCGGAGATCATTCTGTACCAGACCGAAGATGGTCAAACTCAGATCAGGCTTCAGGCGCGTGAGGGCACGGTCTGGCTCAGTCAGGCGGAAATAGCCGAGTTGTTTCAGGTGACCCCTCAGGCCATTACGCAGCATGTCAAAGCTGTTTACGCCGAAGGGGAGTGGCATGAAGCGGCAACCTGTAAAGAAGACTTACAAGTTCGATTTGAAGGCACACGACAAGTTACGCGTACGATAAATCTATATGCCTTGCCAGTCATTCTGGCGGTCGGATTTCGTGTTCGCAGTGTGCGCGGCACACAGTTTCGCCGTTGGGCCTCAAACACCTTGTCTGAATACCTGACCAAGGGCTTCGTCATGAATGACGAACAGCTTAAAGACCCGGACAGTGATTATTTCGAAGAACTGCTGGCGCGTATTCGTGACATTCGCTCTTCGGAAAAGCTGTTTTACAAAAAGGTGCTGGAAATCTATGCCACCAGTGTCGATTATGATCCGGGCGCAGAGGCCAGCCGGCAGTTTTTTCAGACAGTGCAGAATAAAATGCACCATGCCGCCCACGGACAGACGGCGGCGGAAACCAAGATAGCGCGCGCAGATGCGGCTAAGCCGATGATGGGCCTGACCCACTGGAAGGGCGAAAAGCACGGTCAGTTGCCGACCAAAGCCGATGCGCAGATTGCCAAAAACTATCTGGTGCCCGATGAGATTGAACAGCTCAATCGTATAACCGTGGCTTTTTTGGAATTTGCCGAAAGCATGGCGAAAAACCGCAAGGCCATGCACATGTCGGACTGGATTGCCAAGCTGGATGATTTTCTTAAGCTTGGCGACCACGCGCTATTGACCGGCGCGGGCAGGGTAACGGCCAGCGCTGCGGTGAATAAGGTTGAAGCGGAATATGAGGCGTGGCATGCGCGGACTCTAAATGCCCCCCGGCCGGTTGAACAGCATTTTATCGAAGCCATCAGCAAGACGCGCCAGATTTTAACCGAAAGGCCTTCTATATCAAAGGGTAGGGGCGGCAAGCCATAAGCGCTCAGCGGGCGGTGTGTGATCCCCCGATGGGCAAAATGGCGACATGCGGGCGTGAGGACACTTCCTCATGCGGTCATTTTAACGCGCCAGCCAGCCGCCATCGACCGGAAGTATGGCCCCGTTGACATAATCCGACGCATGCGAGGCCAGAAACACAGCCGCGCCGCCCATATCGGAGGGCTCACCCCAGCGCGCCGCGGGGATACGCTCCAGAATGGCGCGATTGCGGGCTTGGTCGGCTTGCAGGGCTGCCGTATTGTCCGTAGCCATATAGCCGGGCGCAATGGCGTTGACATTGACGCCTTTGGCGGCCCATTCATTCGCCAGAAGCTTGGTGATGCCCGCAATGCCCGATTTGGACGCCGTGTAAGACGGGACGCGGATACCGCCCTGAAAGGACAGCATGGAGGCGATATTGATGATCTTGCCCGAACCTTGCGCGATCATGTGACGACCGGCTGCCTGCGCCAGAAAAAAGGCGCTCTTGAGGTTGAGGTCAATGACGGCATCCCAATCGGCTTCACTGAACTCCACACTGTCGGCGCGGCGGATCATGCCGGCATTATTGACCAGTATATCCAAGCCCCCCAGCTCAGACAAGGTGGTGGCGATGATGCGCTCAATGGGCTCGGTTGAGGTCAGGTCGGCGGCGATATGGATAGCGCGGCGGCCCAGCGCCTTGACGGCCTCTACGGTTTCAGTCTCAGTACGTGTTGACACCACGGCCACATCGGCACCCGCTTCGGCCAGCGACAGGGCAATGGCCTGACCTAAGCCCTTATTGCCGCCGGTGACAATGGCCACTTTTCCGGACAGATCGAAGAGTTTGTTCATTATCATTATATCCACTGATAAATTTATGGGTGCAGGGTCGTTACGCCCCTGCTTAGGCCAGTTGGCAGATATCGAGCACCTTCAGGTCGGTATAGTCGAGGTTTTCGCCGCCCATGGCCCAGATAAAGGCATAGTTGGAGGTGCCGGCGCCCATATGGATCGACCAGGGCGGCGACACGACGGCTTCGTTGTTCTGCATGACAATATGACGGGCATTATTGGGCTCGCCCATAAAGTGGAAGACGCGATCATTGTCGCCCAGGCCAAAATAGAAATAGACCTCTGAGCGGCGGTCATGCAGGTGCGGCGGCATGGTGTTCCACACAGAGCCGGGCGACAAGATGGTCAGGCCCAGCAGAAGCTGACAGGACTTGGCGGTCGTCGGCACAATATATTGATAAATAACCCGTTCATTGGATTGCTCAAGCGAGCCACGTTCCAATGGCACCGCCTGATCGATCGAAATCTTGACCGTTTCAAAGCGCTGATGGGCAGGCGTTGAAGTCAGATAAAACATGGCCGGATTGGCGGCGTCATCTGATGAGAACAGAACGTCTTTGGTGCCCATCGGGATGTACAGGCCGTCCTTGAGGTCCAGTACATAGTCCACCCCGTCCACCTTCACCTTACCTGCGCCACCGCCGACATTGATGACGCCCAGTTCACGGCGCTCAAGGAAGGGATGACCAGCCGCAGATGCCGGTTCCGTCTGGTCAGGCAGCTTTAATGGGCCGTTCACCGGTGCCGCGCCGCCCACAACAAAACGCTCAAAATGCGTATAGTTCAGCACCACAGCCTCAGGGGCAAACAATCCCGTCATCAGATACTTGTCGCGTAAGGCCTGATTATCGACATTCGACATCATGTCCGGATGCGTGGCGTGAAGGGTCTTGGCGTAGATGGAAGGGGTGTCGCACATGGGAAAAGCCTTGTCGTTATAAGGTCACAGATATTGCGCTTGTTCGATCAAAACTAAGCGCATTCAATCAATATCTAGCTCTTATAGCTTATAGGCGGCTTTGGGAAGGTTATAAGTCAGGTCTTTGATCACAATCTGTGCATCTTCAAGCGGCAGGCGATGTTCCGCCACCAGACGGGCCAGAAAAGCCGCATCGACGCGTCTGGCGACATCGTGACGGGCAGGGATCGACAAAAAGGCACGGGTGTCGTCATTGAATCCGACCGTATTGTAGAATCCGGCGGTTTCCGTCACCTGCTCGCGGAAGCGCATCATGCCTTCGGGGGAATCGTGGAACCACCACGAAGGGCCGAGCTTCAGGATGGGATAGTGACCCGCCAGAGGGGCCAGTTCACGGGCATAATTGGTTTCATCCAGCGTAAACAGGATCACCGTCAGGTCTTTTTCATTACCAAAGGCATCCAGTAGCGGCTTGAGCTGATGCACATAGCCGGTCGGCATGGGCACATCCGTGCCCTTATCGCGGCCATAGGTGGCAAAGACCTGAGCATTGTGATTGCGGTAAGCGCCGGGGTGAATCTGCATGGTCAGTTTGTCGTCCAGGCTCATACGCGCCATTTCGGTCAGCATCTGGGCGCGGAACAGTTCGGCATCCTCAGGCGTGACCTCAGCCGCGAGCACGCGCCGGAACAGAGCCTCAGAGTCAGGGCCGGACAGATTGGCGGTTTGGGCGGTGGCATGGCCGTGATCGCTTGAGGTCGCGCCATGCGCAATAAAGACATCGCGGCGCTTGCGGTGGGCGCTGAGATAGCCCTGCCAGCTATAGACATCCTCACCGGACAGCTCACCAAACCTTTGCAGGCTCTTGTAGAAGTCCTCATGTTCGGGATCAATCACGCTGTCGGGGCGATAGGCGGTGATGACGCGGCCCTTCCAGCCGGAGTCTCTGATTTTCTGGTGGTGCTCCAGCGTGTCGGTCGGCCCTTCGGTCGTGGCAATGACCTCGATATTGAAGCGCTCAAACAGGGCACGCGGCCGATAGGCGTCTGACGCCAGAAGCTCGCCGATGCGGTCAAAATAAAAATCGGCCGTTGTTTCATCCAGCGCCACCTCAAAGCCCATGATTCCGCTGAAGACGTAGCTCATCCACAGATAGCTGGGTGTGCCGCGAAACAGATGCTGGTTGGCGGCATAGATGTGCCAGGCCTTGCGGGCATCGACGCCGGAGGGGCCCGCCTTTGAGCCAACACCCACCGCGTCCATGTCAATGCCCTGAGAATAGAGCATGCGGTAAATATAGTGATCCGGCGCTAAAAACAGCGCGGTGGCATTTTCAAAGGCTTCGTTATTGGCAAACCAGGACGGATCGGTATGCCCGTGCGGTGACAGGATGGGTAAATCCTTTACCGACGCATAGAGGTCGCGGGCGAGCCCGCGCTGGGTCGCATCGGACGAAAACAAACGATCAGGGTGCAGGTGCAGGGGCTTGGACATAATCATTCTCAACTTAAGGGCAATCTAAGGGAGGGGCTGACACGGGGCGGTGGAGCCACGCACCACCAGTACGGCGTCAAACATTCGGGTCTGGTCAGGGGCCATATCGCTGGCCAGCAGCATATCGGTGGCGGCGCGGGCCATGTCGCGTATCGGTGTGCGCACACTGGACAGGGGCGGAAATACCCGTGACGCCAGATGGCTGTCGTCAAAGCCGATAATACTGATATCGGCGGGAATTCGCAAACCCAGCTCATAGGCCGCCTTATAGGCCCCGACCGCCATTTCATCATTGGCCGCCAGAATAGCCGTGGGCCGGTCAGGGCGGGCCAAAAGCGCCATAGCCGCCGTATAACCCGAGTCGAACGTATAGCCGCCTCTGGCTTCGCGTTGCGGATCAAGCGTCAGGCCGTGACGTTTCAGCCCGTCCACAAAGCCGCGACGGCGTTCATCGCTTGAAACATAGCCAATGGGCCCGGCAATAAAGCCCATGCGTATGTGGCCCAGTTCAGCCAGATGTTGCGCGACACTCAGGCAGCCCTCATAATCTTGGGTGACGACCTGATGGCCGGTCAGGGCAGGGGTCGTGTCCGCGCCGTTTATGGCGCTGACACGCGTGTAGGGGACGCTCCGATCCTCCAGCAGGGCCAACAGGGCTACATCTTCGGACAGGGGCGGCAGGACAATGACGCCGGCCAGTCTTTGGCGTTCCACAAAATCGCTGATGTCCTTCAGGAAGGTATTGCTGCGCCGGTCGCAGGGGTGCACCACAAGCTCGGTGCCGGAACCACGCAGCGCATCCAGCGCGCCCATCTGCATGGTGACAATATATTGCGCATTGGGATTGTCATAGATCAGGCCCAGCAGGAAGGAGCGGCGAAAGGCCAGTCCGCGGGCCTGCGGATCGGGCCGGAAGCCCGTTTTTGCGATGGTTTCATTGACCCGTTCACGGGTTTCCGTGCGCACGCTGGGGGCATTATTGATGACGCGTGACACGGTCTTTTTAGACACGCCCGATAACCGCGCCACATCGTTAATAGTGGCCTTGCGGCGGGTTTTGAGAAAGTCAGCCAGCGCATCGTCAGGATCACCCGCTAAGGGCTCCGACAGGATCGGCCTGAGTGTATTGGGTCCCCTGAGCAAGACGGATTTTCCGGTTCTTTTTTAAAAATGACACCGGTATCATATAGCGCCTCAGTCTATATTGCACGTCTTTTTGTTAAAAGGCCACATCGGTTTGCGGCACCCGCATGGCCGGGCGGGCATCGGGTTTTTCGCAGGTGAGCACCACGTGGCTCAGGTTCAGACGGCGGACATGCCGCGCCCACAGCCCAAAAGCAGGGGTCGGGCCAAACATGCTGGGTTCGGGATAGGCCGTTGCCAGATCATCGGGATTGGCGGCCACTGCCTCAAACCCGCCCGCATAGTGCAGATGGATATCATCAAGGGTGATATCTTCAACAGGGTGATCCGGCAGGCCCATGATGAGGGCGCTATAGTCGGGCTTTATGTTGGTGGCGCGGATATGGCTTATACGCACGCGCCGCAACGCGCCCGGTTTCGTGCCTTCGGGCCCGCGCAAACGCGCCCCTAAGCGCAGAAACAGGGGCGCGGTCGTGATGTCATTCAGGGTCAGATGATCGACACTGACATCTTCGATGGTGCCGCCGTCCACCGTCTCAATCGCTAAGCCGCGTGAGCGTTCAAAATGGCAATCTTTGATCTTGATACGTCGAAAATCACCGTAAGATTCCGTGCCGATCTTGATACGGCCCGTCACCCCGTCCTGATCCGGCGACACGGTTTGCGTGCGGCCAAAGCTTTGATCCAGTAAGGTGCCGGGATCGAAGCCACTGACGTGGCAATCCCTGATCACGATATCCTCACAGGCGCGTTTTTCCCCCAACGCATAAGAGCTTTTGAGCACTATGGCATCATCATTGGGCGTATTGACAAGGCAGTTCAGAATCTGCACGCGCTGGCAGGCATCTATGTCCAGCCCGTCACGATTGGAATCTATGCGCAGGTTTTCAAGGCGCATATCATCCGTGCCGGTGGCCAAAAGCGCAAAATGCCCGCCACGAAACACCGTAAAATCGCGCAAAACTACATGGCGGCAGCGTTTCAGGGCTATGGCCTTATTACCCAAGCCCCGCATGGCCGACAGCTCAGGCACCAGTTCTGCCATGACCTCAGCCGACAGGCCGCGCATGCTGATCGGGAATTCGCCCGATTGTTGGCCCCATTGCGATCCGGGCCCTTCGCGCGTCAGCCCCTTGCCGTCGATGCGGCCTGGGCCTTCAATGGCAATATGTTCCAGGCCTTCGCCCCAGATCAGGCTGTTGTGCCAATGGCTGTGGCCAAAATCCTGATAGAGGTCAAACGGATTGTCTTCCGGCAGATCATAGTGTCCGTCATGCAGGGCCGGATCAGCCGCCACCAGCACAGCCCCTTCGGATAGACGCAAGCTGACATGGCTTTGCAGGTGGATAGAAAAGCTGAGATAACGGCCGGAAGGGATGACGACTGTGCCGCCACCTGCATTGTGTGCGGCCTTAATGGCGGCATTGATGGCGTCCGTGTCGGGTGTGTGTGGATCCCCTTTGGCACCGAAATCACGGATGTCAAAAAGATCCGGCATCAGGCTTTGATCTTTGCGCGACCCCACAGGCGGTCATAGCTAAAGCCGGTCAGGTCTTCGACAATCCGGCCACTTTCGGGTGTTTCAGGTGTCGTCGCCCCGCCACGTAGGCGCTCGATCTCGGTCATCAGCACCAGATGGGTTCGGGCATTCAGACGGAATTTCCACGAAATAACCATACCTGCCGCCATGACCAGAATAGGGCCTGCCACCAGAAGCCAGACCACCGTATGAATAGCATGCGGTGTTTGCTGGATGGCTTCGCCGGCGACCTTGGGCGATACATAGCCGCCTGCGCCAATGATCCAGCCGGTCGCAATCACGGCCAGAGATTGCGCGACCTTACGCACCAAAGTCATGACACCGGCAAAAATACCTTCGCGGCGCTGGCCGGTGACGGCCTCATCGACATCGGGCAGATAGTTATAGACCGACCAGGGCACAAAATTAAGCGTACCGCGCCCCAGACCCGCTAAGACAATCGGCGCAAACAGCCAGAAAATCAGACTGGGGCTAAAGCTGGCGCTAAGCGGATTGAGGGCGCTGAAAATATTGCCATCCAGGGCCGTCAGTCCCGCATCCACGCTGCCAGGGCGGATAAAATAGAAGGCTAAAAACAACAACAGGGCCACGCCGACAAAGCTGATGGCAATGCGATAGGCCAGAACCGGCCCTGTGCGGATCACGATATTGATGGCAATGACCACGGATATCAATTGCGCCATATACATGGTGGTCATGAGCTGTGAAATGACCAGTGTTGCCCCCATCATCACCGTCGCCACAAAGATCGGAAAGGCCGTGTTGAAAATATCCTGCGAGATATAGCCGCCCAGATAGATGCTCAAATGCTGGCGAAAGGCGCGAATACGCAGGGTCGAAAACAGATCGCGGAACATATTGTACGGGATCATCAGCGCTTTTTTCACACTCAGCCTATCGGGCTGAACCAGCTTTTCAGCCTCTGTGTAGGGCCGCTCCCATGACAGCAGCACCACCATCAGCACGACAAAGCTGAAAATGCCGCCGAAAATCGCGGCCATGATGAAAAAGGTATTGGGGGAATCCTTGCCACCGACCATGCCGATAATCAGGGTCGGCAAATAGGAGGCCAGAATGGCCGAGCTCTGCGCCACCAGCATGCGTATACCGGCAAACATGGCCTTTTGCTTGTAATCCTTTGTCATTTCCGCCGCCAGTGTTTCCCACGGAATGAGGAACATGGTGTAGAGGAATTCAAAGAAGACAAAGGTGAGCAGATAGTACCAGAAGGTCTGGCCCGACACGAAAATCAGCGCAAAGGCCGGCAAAAGCGGAATGGTGATGATCAGGAAAATCTTGCGGCGGCCAATATGGCGGCCCACCCAGGTGTGACGCAGATTATCGGAAACATAGCCAATCAACGGGCAAGTAATAGCCTCAAGCAGGCGTGGCAGGCCCAGAATCAGGCCCGCCTCAACCGCACTCAGGCCGCAAAAGGTGATAAAGAAATAGAACAGCCAGCCGGTGATAACGGCCTGTGCGCCGGCCCCCAGCATATCGCCTGAGCCCCAGCCCAAATAAGTGTACCACCTGATCCTGCGTTGTTCCAAAACTGTAACTCCTGCCTGTGAGGTGCTTTTTTAAGCCCCTTTTTTATCAGCCCCCAAAGAGGGCTGTTTTATTAAATAAACCGATAAACAAATTCACCCAGCGCCAGAAGCGCCATGGATTGCCCGTAAGGCATGGAGGTGAGCGGAATATCCTTATATTCCTGAATTGAATTGAACACCGGCGTGCCAAACGACACCTGCTGAAGCTCACCATCGTCAGAGATATGAGCATAGACGGCCTTGGCGGCGCGAATGCCCATGGCCTCATAAGACCTGTCGATATAGCCCATGCGCACGGCCTTGAGTATGCCATAGGCAAAGCCCGCCGAAGCAGAGGCTTCTTCGTAGGAGGTCTCATCGTCCAATATGGTGCGCCACAGGCCGGACGGGGCCTGATAGTGCGCTAAGGCCTTGATCTGCGCCTCAAGCGTCTCAATCAGAAACAGGCGCAGGCCGTCCTCAGGCGGCAGATCGAGCAGCTCGATAAATTCCGGAATGGCAATCGTTACCCATGAATTGCCGCGCGCCCACAGGGCATTGGCGAAGTTATGGCGGCCATCAAACGTCCAGCCATGAAACCACAGGCCCGACTGACGGTCTGCCAGATATTTGATATGCAGCATGAATTGCCGTTTGGCTTCTTCGACATAGTGCGGGCGATCCAGCAACAGGCCGATCTTGGCCAGAGGCAGCACTGACATCATCAAAGTGTCGTCCCACATCTGCTGGTGGTTCACCGAGTTGAAGACAATATGCTGAAAGCCGTTTTCCTCGGTACGCGGCAGGCCATCCATCAGCCATTCCGCCCAGATGTCGAGATAGGGCAGATAGGACGGATTGCCGGTGCGTTCATACAGATAGGCCAAGGTCAAAAACGGCGCCATGGTATTGATATTTTTGGACGGTGTGCCTTCTTTGAAGCGGGCGTCAAACCAGTCGATCATAATATCCCAGGCCTGCGGATCGCCGGTCATTTCCCAATGCTTATGGATGCCATAAAGCCCGACGCCATGCGTCCATTCCCAACCGGCCCAGCCCTTGGTGTCAATGACGCGGCCGTCTTCGAGATGCAGCAGGAATTCGCCTGTCTCGTCCTTGATGTTGACGAGATTGTCGATCAGACGCGCAATGGCATTGTCATAATCGGCCCGTGAGACGCCAAGGGCAACAACAGGGTGAGCGAGCAGGGACATGTTTTCGGCTTTCCGGGATTCATCTTCTTTGACAGACGGAACGGACTTAAGATTAACGCTGGACATGAGTGGGTTGCGATACCATTTGCAGGGGCACACCGCCACGGGCGGCATGCAGATTGACGAGTTTCACCGCTTCGAGGGCGTTTTCAGGCGCTCCATCAGTTGTAACGGCAAGGGTTAGGGTATTATCGCCATTGGGATTGAGGATTCCCGGCGGCAGGATGAAAATGCGCTGCGGCCCGACATGGCCAATGAAATTGCCGACATGCCAGCCATTGACAAAGATCAGCACGCGCGTTCTGTGGCTGGTTTTACCCAGATCGATATCGCCGAATTGCAAACCCAACTGGATGTCATGACCCTTCGGCAGATCAAGCGGCACCTGCGCCCTGAGCCAATAGGTGCCGGGGCTGGGTGGCGCGGCGGTCGGTGTCATGGCGGCCCAGCCGTCATTTTTGCTGGCGGATTTCGGATCGACCGGCAGATACCAGCCTTCGCGTTCCCCGAACAGGCCGCCATTATTCATCGGGCCGCGCACCAGATCGGCAATGTCTTCGCCGCCCTTATTGCCCTGAATCTTCCAGTCAATCGGCGTGGCAAAAGGCTTGTTGGCATCTGGCGACAGGGACACACTGATCAGGCCGCGCGCTTCCTTATGTTCGTCATCGGCGCCCAGATCCCAGTTGTGCGACATGTTGCGCACCATGATGGATAACACATGCTCACCGGCGGTCAGGGCTGATTTCGGCAGGGTAAAGCCTGCCTCCATGGTGGTTTTCGGGCGGGCTTCGCCGGATGTGCCTTCGTGCTCACCGATAAACTGACCATCCAGCCAGACCTGCATGACACCGGCAGGCCCACCATTGAAACGGATTTTAAGCTGATCGGGTGTGGTGCCCTCTGTGACCGTGAAACGGCCGCGATACCAGACATCGCCGTGGTGGAAACCATAATCGCTCATGGCCAGAACGGGCTGACCCGGAGGCGGCTGGGTGTCGATCGTTGCGGCGGAGACTTTCAGATCGGTTTTACGCCACGCACTGTCATCGAATTTGGTGTCAGCCTCAGGCGATCCCATCCGGCCTTGCCAATTGGCCTGCATCAGGTCGGGCAGGACGATCTTATCCGGCCCAGCCACGGCGGCGGTTACCAGCTTGCCCTTGTCGGATTTAAAGCCCAAAGGCTGGCCGTTAAAGGTCACAGTCTTGATATTATCAGCATAAATCGTAATCGGGCTGTCTTCAGTCGTGTCGCCCGTCAGATGCAAGGCTGTGCCGTCAAGGGCGGCTTCGCGGATCAGGGCCTTGCTCTGCTCCAAAACCACACCCGCCGATGTTTTTTGCTGCCAGAATTGCTGGGCGGTGGCGTCATCAGCGAGCAACAGGGTGAGGGGCGTGACCCCGCCATCGCTGATGCGCACCTCGGTCAAGCCGTCATGCACATAGTTGAGACGCAGATCGCCGGTTTTCTGGTCATAAACGCTGGTCGCCTTGCCCGACAAAACTTCGACCTTGGGCGATTTGGCATAGCGCAGGACAGTCTCGCCCGCCTCACCCTTACGACCATAAAAGAGCGCTATATCGCGCGCGCCCTGTTGCAGCTGGGTTTGCAGATCAGAAGTCGTATAGACGACGCGCTGGCGCTCTAACGGATAGTTGGCCACCAGCATCTTGACGTCATAGCCGTTCAACTGGGTTTTGATATGATAGGTGCCCGCACCTGTGGTCAGATCAAAGCCGAACGCGTCATTGGTGTGGCCATCCGACGGCTCATGAATGGCGAATATCACATCGCCATGCTCAGGACTGGTGTTGTGATACAGCTTGATATTCGGAGAGGTGGGGGTAAGCACCGCGCCCTTATCCATGCTGGCCAAAAGCGGGGTGGCGGCCTGCACGAACTGACCTAACTGTTTCATCGTATAGGATTTGTCGCGCAAGACCCGTGCTTCGGATATGGGCGAGCCATAGTCATAAGACGTGTAGACCACACTGGCCGGCAGCCACCCCCATGAGGTGCCGCCAAAGCCCATATAGACACTGTGCAGCGATAAGCCGTTAATCAGGCTGGAGCCATAAAAGGCGCGCTCATATTGCGGGCCGGTGCGTTTGGCCGTGCAGTCATAAGATCCGACACTGCCCCAGAAATCAAACCAGCCGCCGCCGATTTCCGCCACAAAGCCGGGTGTTTCCGGTGAGGCGGGTGCGCCGATCTTAAGCGGGTTTTTCTCATCGCGCACTGTGCCCTTGGGCACATCCGCATAAAGCCCCCAATTGGGCACCTTATTGGGCTTGCCGGGATCATGCGTATTGGTGCAGCCGCCGCCGGGATAGCCGTCAAAGGCATAGAGATCCATGCCCTTGGGGCCTTCGAGCGCAAACCAGGCCGTAGACCCTGGCGGTGTCCAGTTGGGCAGGCGGCTGGCGGAATTGTGGAACAGGGGCACGGTGATGCCGTCCGCCTTGGCCTTATCGACCAGATGCTGCATGTAGCGCTTATGGGTATCGGTTGTCTGGCCCAGCTCGTTTTCGATCTGATAGGCAATGACATTGCCGCCGCCATCGGTGATCTGGTGGCGTTTGACAATGGCGTTTAACTGGGTTGACCATTCGTCCGTCGATTTGAGATATTCCGGATCATCTGTGCGCGCAATGGCCTGCTGGCGCGCTAAGTAGCCGGGAAAGCCGCCCATGGTCAGCTCGGCATTCACATAGGGGCCGGGGCGGATAATGATATACAGGCCTTCTTCTTCGGCCATCTCAATGGCGCGTTCCATGTCGCGGATGCCGGAAAAATCATACTGGTTCGGTCGTGAGGTCTGGTAACCCCAGTCGATATAGTAGTTGACCGTATTATAGCCGGTCGCCTTCATCTTTTGCAGGATGTCGCGCCACAAAGACGGGCTGGGCAGCCGGAAAGGATGGAATTCGGCGGCCCAGATCATTTCGCGTTTGCCGTCAATGATCAGTGAATGCTTATCCCATGTGATCGTTTTACCGGCTTTTTTGGGCTTCATGACCGTTTCAATCGTATCGGTCGGCTGGGGGATGACGGTGAAATGACGCACGGCCCCCGATACACCGCCCAATTCCTGACGCGGTGTCCAGGTTTTGAAAGCGTCGAAACTGTCGGAATAATAATAGTGCTTGCTGAGATAATCGTCGAAATAGATGCGCCAGCCGGATTTACCGGCATTTTTCCCTTCGCCTGTAACCGGAACCACGGCGGGGCCTTCGATCCATGACCCCCAGCCCGCCCAGTCACCCGATTTCGACAGGGTCCACGGCCCCAGCAAGCGATCAGCCGTAGCCAGCTCAATGTTTTTGCTGGTTTCGTTCTTAGTGAAGGCCGTGTAGCGACCGTCCGCATTGACCACAAAGGTGTCGATATAGTTGCCGGACAGGCCTGTCATGGCTTTGGGGGCATCAAACCGGCCTTTGGCGACATCTGTGGCGCGCAGGGCATAGGCGGCAAACGGCCCCTTTGTGCCGCCGGTAGATAAGGACACCACCACATAGACGCTGCCGTCACGATCGCGGAACCATTCCGGCGCCCAGACGTTCGTTAATTTGGGCACATCAAGACTTACATCGCCAACCGCCTGCCAGTGCTTCAGATCGGCGCTTTTGGCCACGCCGAAT
>JBAWDM010000332.1:0-2248 GCA_049590735.1 Asticcacaulis sp.
GATCGCCTGAGCCAGTGCCTTTACCGGATTTCGGCCCTGACCGGCCATGCAGACCTTAAGGGACAGGCGCTGAACCTGATCCAGTCGGCTTTGAAAATGACCAAGACAACAGGCTTGCGGCACTGTCAGGTGAGCGGCCTGTTTGAAGATGCCGAACTGGCCTTGCGGCTGGGGGCTTCATTTGGCGATCCGGTCGTCGGTGATTTGCTGACGCTTATGGAAAGCGAAGACGGCGTATTAGTGCCAACGGTAAAGCCATGCGTTATCAGTGGCCTTGAGGCTATTTCTGAATCATGGGGCGATGTGCGCGGTCTTATTGTCGGTTCACGCAGCCTTATGGATGCGCCGCATATTAATATAACCACCCTGAAAGCCAAAGGCTTAAGTGATTTTGAACTCAATCGCTTACAGGAGGCTTTGATGACGGCATCCGGGTTAAGGCAGGTCTTTTCCACCCGCCATGTCGACAGTCATTTCATTCAGGACATCTGGGGCCTGAGCGAAGACGACCTCAATGCGCCTGACTTTGATTTGCTGACCCTCATGGGCTTTTCACCTGACGAAATCATGGCGGCCGAAGCCCATATATTTGGCCACAAAGACCCAGACGCCCTTAAACAGGTCAGTGAAGGTGTCTATCAACTCCTGAGTTCGCCAGCCCGTAAAGCCCTGCTTGAGGTACGCCACATGGCGGAGTCACTGCTGGATGCACCGGCGACAGTTCCCTTTAGTCTCAACTGGGATCAGGGCGTGCCGGAGGCCATGAAACTCTTTGCGATGGCCGCCGCATCTGATCTGCGCGCCATAAACGTGGTCAGGGACACAGCCCCGCCTGATTTCACCCTTGATATTCCGGAATTTGACGATGCGCCCAAACGCGCGCCGGAGCCCGTAAAAGAGCCCCCTGCCCGCATTGTCGAAAAAATAGTCGAACGGGAGCGCTCACGCACAAAGCTGCCCGATCGTCGCAAGGGCTATATCCAAAAAGCCGCCGTAGGTGGTCATAAAGTCTATATTCACACAGGCGAATACGAAGACGGTGCCCTGGGTGAAATCTTTATCGACATGCACAAGGAAGGCGCGGCCTTTCGGTCGCTGATGAATAATTTCGCCATCGCCATCTCGATTGGCCTGCAATATGGCGTGCCGCTTGAGGAATTTGTCGATGCCTTTGTCTTTACACGCTTTGAACCCGCAGGCCCTGTCAGTGGCAATGATCGCGTTAAGTCGGCCACCTCTATTCTCGATTACATCTTCCGCGAACTGGCCATCTCCTATCTCGACCGGGATGATCTGTCCAATGCCGACCCGGATGAGCTAAATGCCGATGGGTTGGGCACGGGCGAGAAAAAAGCCGAGCCCGAAGACGCCATGCCGGCTTCGCAACTGATCTCCAAAGGCTTTGCGCGCGGCACCTCAACAGACAATCTGGTGGTGGTGCCCTTTGCCGGTCGTAAAAAAACTGAGGCCGCAGACCGGGCGGTTAACCCCTTGGTTGAAGAAAATATTGTAGACTAAGCGCCTAACTGGCCCATCCCTTGCTTATTGCCAGACATATTCATCCAAGGTGTCCTCTTATGAAACGTATGGTCAAAACTCTTCTGGCTGGCTCTTTACTGGTTGCCGCCGTCCTCGGTGCTCCGGCTATGGCGCAAAATGCCGGTCAGGTATCACGCGCGCAAAATGGTGCCAGCTGCCCTAAGTGCAATCTCTTTCAGGCCGATTTCAATGGCCGCACCCTGAAAGGCAAGAATTTTGCCGGTGCGCGCTTACGTCAGGCCGATTTCGGTCTTGGTATTTTTAACGGCTCGAACCTCGCGGGTACGGATCTGCGCGACATTAATGGCTCTGCCGCCCTGTTTGGACATGTAAATTTTTCCCGTGCCAATCTGACAAATGCCAATTTTGTCGGCGCCTATCTGGAACATGCCAATTTTCGCGGCGCCAACCTGAGCGGCGTCAACTTTTCCGGCGCAGAGATGTCAACGGCCACCGGCCTGACGCAGCGTCAGATGGATCAGGCCTGCGGTGACAAGGCGACTGAACTGCCCGCCGGCATCCGTATTCCGGTTTGCAAGATTCAATAATCGCTTGATTATCCCAAAAAAAAGCCTCGTCAAACTGACGAGGCTTTTTTGTCGAATTGAGACGCGCCCATTAAACCGTTTTTAACGGCAAGGCGGTACGAATATGCAATTCTTTCAATTGCTTACCCTCAACGTCTGACGGCGCATTCATCATCACATCC
>JBAWDM010000333.1:0-8690 GCA_049590735.1 Asticcacaulis sp.
GCCCCCGACCATGCAGTTCAGCGTCACAAGCAGGCCGAAGCCGCTTATGACGCTGTAAAGTCTTAGAGCGACGAACTAGAAGGTCGCTCTGATACCAACCCGATAAATCGGTCCAGTATTGTATAGATTTAAGGTTCGTTCTCTTGGAGCTTCACCTAACTTTACGGATTCGCCAGGTAAATTTGGATTGCCATTCAAACCGGTATAAACGGCATAGTCACGCGTCACAGTGTTGGTGAGGTTTTGGCCCTGTATATTGAGCTGCACATGTTCCGTGAGTTGGAAGCTGCTTGAGAAGTCCAGCGTCGAGAAGCCCTGACGGTATTGAGCGTAGCCGCCTAAGATGTTTGCGTTAACTAGATAGTCAGAGCGGTTGTTATAGGCCAGACGGAGAAGCGTTCCATTTTTTTCGTAGAATACAGTGGCGTTAAACGTATGAAGGGACGTTTGTGGGAATGGGGTCGCCAACTGTGTCACCTTGCCATTGGCATCCTTTTCTTCGTCAGTTGACGAGTCCGAATATGTATAGTTGGCGGCGACACCCAGACCACTCCACAAACCAGGTAGGTTCGTAAAGTTCTGCTGATAGGCTAATTCCACACCACGAACATAGCCACCGGCACCGTTTACCGATGTTGTGAAACCAACCACATCACATCCATACGCTATCTGGCCCACTGGATTGCTCATATCATATTCGCGATTGGGCATACAGTTGGCAGGTTGATTATTAGCATCGAACGGTATGAGGTCGTTAATCGATGGTGCTGAACTCCATTGTGATGGCGGCAGGGCCACACCATTAGCATCATATAGGGTGCTACGGTAATCACGGATAAAGTACAGATTGGAAACTTGACGCGTGAAGTTGCTCAACTTCTTATCAAACAGCGCAACGGATAATAAGGCGCCCTTATCAAAATACCATTCCGCCGACAAATCGACGTTTTCCGATTCAAACGGTTTAAGCAAAGGATTGCCACCATTGGCAAAGGATTGAGCATTGAACGGGCTTTCACCATAGTTAAAGCGAGCGTTCAACTGATCAAGCGGCGGACGTGCCATCGTTTTTGAAACCGCAAAACGTAAAATCTTGTCTTGAGATAAGAAGTAAGCCAGATTCAATGATGGCAAGAAGTTTTTGTATTTATTGCTGACACTCACAGGTGCTGCGTCGATTTGTACATAGGCTGGGTTAGGCGAGCCATCGGGAAGCTGAGGGCCTTGTAGGTCAGCACCCATAGCGGCCTGAGCAGCGGCCTGACTGCCATAATAGGTCAAGTTTGCAGCTTGGGTTGTTAGCGGACCAGTAATCAGAGCCACACTTGCGCCGCCTGTTGAGTCGACGCTGGTTTCAACATAGCGAAGCCCCATATCACCTTTAACGCGCCCATCAAAGAAATCCAGATCGGCCATCATATAACCGCCCCAGGTTTTCACGCCGATCGTGCGGCTATTAACCAACGCAGGCGTTACTTTTGGCACCACACCACCAGGAAGAGACGCCAGATAATCTACCGCCTTCTGTGGATCTACCGTAGGCCAACCGTTAGAAAGTGAATCTCTGTCTATGCCTAAATCACTGCCCCAATCGGATGGTGCGCTGCCCGTGGCAAAGAGCGACATTGGTGCACCATACAATTGGACGATATTGTAGCGGTCGAAATTGCTGTTCGTTTGCGCTTGATCCTTCAGGCGCGAACTCCATTTGATACCAGCTTCAAGCCCTGAAATTGGGCCGAACTGATGGTGCCACTGTGTGTCAAAAAAGATATTTTCAGAAACATCGTCAATGTGGCGATCTCTGAAGTTGAAGCTACCGAACGAATATTCAGAAGCACTATCTGAGATAGGCCCTAGCGATTGATCTCTGTTTGGAACTGCCGAAGCATCTACGCTGATATTACAGGCGCTTGCAATACCATTTTGGCATATATAGCCTGTGTAGAATCCCGACCGAGCCGCAGTGTCCGCATAGAAGGAGTTGGGGCCGTAGAACGCAGTACCAGGGGCACCACTTAGCGCGTTATCAATCTGGAAGGTGGCATCGATAACCAAATTATCCTTAGAGGTTGTCTCAGATCGCCCGGCACTAAATTTAAAATCAAACTCACCAACATGGTGTTTGACGGTCAGACCAACAACCAGATTCTTATCCGTTGTGTCCGTAATAATGCCCTCTGGACGAATGTATTGCGGGTTTTTCAAGCCGTTTTGAATGCCGACCGTCGAAGGCGCCATCTGCGCGGCAGTCAAGCCATAATTAAGGGCTGAACGGCGCCAGCCAACTAGTGTCATGCTGTTCGAGTCATAGAACGTATTGGCGCCCTCGCTGTTAGGCTGAGGTCGGATAGCAAATTTTTGCTGATTTAAATTGGAATCAAGGTTCGAATAGGTGACATCTAACTGAATGTCCGTCGCACTTGAAGGCCTATACTCAAATGAAGTCGCAATCGTATCACGCGCCGTATGATTATTATTATAATTATACGACATTTCGAATGGAGCGTGAGCGTAAAGCCCCTGTACATTTGCCCCCGTATCAGCATCGGTAAAACCGCCAGGTAAACGGGTCACATTACCATTTGTAACAACCGGCGCTCCAGCCTTGTATACATAGTAACGCGGAATATTCCAATCGTCGATGCGGATAGTGCTCGTTTCATGCGATGCAACTAGAGAAACGCCGAATTTGTTATCAAAGAATTTTTGCGACAGAGCTATACCGTAACGTGAGTCACCCGGTTTATCGACAACAGTAGGCGAGGCCCGCCATTGATAATCAAAGCTGCGACGATTTTTTTTCACACCTAAAGGCTTAAATGTATTCAGCTCAATTGAGGCACCCAAGCTCCCCTCATCTTGACTCGCACTGGCCGTTTTTCTGACGATGATCTGGGAAATGATGTCCGAGGAAAACTGACTAAAATTAACAGCATTACTACCCCCGCCCGCATTGAGATCACCTCCGGTTGCCGTAAGAGTTACGCCATTAACCGTCACATTGTTAAGGTCAGCATTGATACCACGCACAGTCACCGTAGTTCCCTCACCGTTGGAGCGATCAATCGAAATGCCGGCAACGCGTTGAAGTGCCTCGGCGACGTTGGCATCAGTCGACTTACCTACATCTTCGGCAGTAATCACATCGGTGACATTCGCAGACCTGCGCTTTGAATTTATGGAATCCTCAAAAGATTTACGAATCCCAGTTACCACGACCACAGTCTCGTCTGGAGTACCTGCCGCCTGCTGCCCAGCATCCGTTGTTTGCGCGCCAGCCGCCGTTGTTTGCGCGCCAGCCGCCGTTGATAACCAAATGGCCGATATGGCTGAGGTGGCTATGAGCATCGAGCGGCGAAACGCCCCACCCTTACGACGTTGAGTTATATTGATCGTCATTTTCATCTCCCTTTGAATATCACATCAGCTGTTAATCCAGCTGTTTACGTGTTGCTCCACCCGACTTTTGTCTGGCATCAGCAATATTTTCACAGCACTTCCAAAAGATAGTCGCTTCACTGTGTTATGACTAATAGTTACATCATATGTTTAATTTGCGATAGTTAAACTTACAATTTGTAAGCATTGTTCACGCAATTGTTGTTATTATGAAACAGTTCGTAAGCACGCCCTTAGAGCCAACGGTTCAGACGTAGAACTTCGCTTATTTTCCCTTAGGCGTAATCGACACATCATCCATGTAGAATGTGCTCGCGCCTGTCGGTACATCAGCCTGATCCACCCGCAGTCGCAATCTGTCATTCGATTCCGAAGCCTTTTTGTGTGAGAAGGTTTGGCTAATCCTCACCCATTTGCCACGTTCAACACGTGTCAGATCGAACGGCTTCAGTTCAAGCCATGGGTTTTCAAGAATAACATGAACTTGCTTCACCGCAGCGCCGGGCTCGATCCAAACATTCATCGACAATGTAAAGTCGCCTACCGGCAACATCACCGAACCATTCGGTGCAAAAGCTGCAATCTGAGGCTTTTCTAACGGGCCAGTTGAGGTGAATTTCAGGCTCTTAATACCACCATCAAACTTATCCTCAGTGATCGAGAGATACTTAGCCGCATTAGCGTCCATCCACCAAAATTTCTGATAGCTATTATTCTCGGAGTTTTCAGGCACCAGAGTGAGGGGCCGTGCATTTTGTTGGAACAAGATCGGCCCCTCAAAACCAAAGAAGGCACGATCGAGCAGATTTGACGATGGCTTTTGCCATACCCGAACATAATCGACCTGATAATCAGCAGGCAGTTCTGCCTTATCCGGATAACCTAACCATTTGAAAATCTCTGTATCAAACCAGATTTCCATGGGGTTGGTCAAAACCCAAGACTTGCCAATTTCCGCCCTTGAAACCGAACGGATCAATTTGCCGTCAAGATAAAGTTTTAGATAGTCTGCATCCCACTCACAGCCAAACACGTGAAAATCGTCAGCGACACTCGACGTCATCGCATAGCTATTTGTGAAGGTTGAATTTTGCCCTGTCTGCGCTTCAAAATGACCCGGACGCCAATCATGCACCGTCGACAGATAGGTGTTGTTTTTGATATTTCCCTGCTTTTTCGGCGCGCCCATTTGCTCATAGATATCGAGTTCAGATTGGTAGCCAATCAACCAAAAGGAACTGGTCATGGCTGACCGGCTGGCCTTGGTACGAACCTCCATGTAGCCATTCAAGAAGCGCTGCTTGCTAACCACGCCCGATGCCGTGACAGGCGCTATCGGATCGCCATAGGTGCCGCCGGCATAAGCCTCTTTGGCAAACTTAAAGTCTGGCTCCCACTGTGAACGCAATTTGAGCAAGCCGTTTTCGACAAGAACATTATGGGCAGCAAACTGAGACGGCGCGCGACCCTTCCAGATATAGTAGTTGCCTTCATCGCCCTGAACCAGCCATTTGGAACGATCAATTTCCGTCCCGTTGAATTCATCGCTAACAGTCTTATTCAGCACCCAACCACCGGTATTTGTTGGATCTGACATGGGATAGTCGCTGATAGCATCTGAATTTGCGTTGGACTCAACCGCCTGCGCCGCTTGCGCGCATCCTGCCGCGAACAAAAGACAGACTGCCATCGCTATAACCGAGGCCTTTGATTGCAAAACCTTCATTTGATGTGCCTTCCCATTTTATCCCAGCATCATGGAGCAGGCCGATACGTAACGCCCTAAGTGGGTCATTGCCTCGGCAGATAAGTACCGCTTCATTGCTATTTCTATCGACAATCACCTAGTTTACATATAGGCATTGCCTCGACATACTATATTTGATAACATCATATGTTTTGATCGACAAGGCGGTTTTGATATTTTTTCAATTAGCCCTTGTGGTCAGTTCAGATACAGATTGACACATATTATGTATTGATAGATGATATGTTTAAAGATGCCGTACGTTAAACACGACCCTTATCCTAGGGGCTGATTGGATGGCGAAAAGCGCTGCTAAAGTATAAGGAATATGAGGTATGTTTTCTAAGCGACTCTATATTGACGGCAAGCTCGTATCTGGCGAGTCAGAGCACAACATCGTCAATCCAGCGAATAATGAAGTCGTTGGCACCGTCGCTGTTGCCGGCCTTAATGATGTTGAGGCCGCGCTGAATTCAGCCGCTCGCGCCTTTCCAATTTGGGCCAACACATCTGTAGCCGAACGGGTTAAGTGGATGGGGGCACTGCGCGATGCCGTGATCAAAAACGAAAACCATCTACGTGAATGCGTTCATTTGGAAATGGGCAAGCCCTGGGCCAGCACGGCTGAGGACTATCAAATGTTAGTCGATTCACTGGACTTTTATGCCCAGGAAATTCTTCGTATGGCCCCCGAAGATTTGGCCGACCACGAAGGTACGCATAAACATATTTTAACACGCCAACCCATTGGTGTAGCGGCAGCGTTTTTGGCGTGGAATTTTCCGCTCTTAAATGTAGCTTATAAAATCGGACCCGCCTTGGCGGCTGGTTGTCCCATTATCATCAAGCCATCGATTAAGACACCTTTGTCGGCTTATGCGGTTGGTGAATTGTGCGCAGACATCGGCCTGCCCGCTGGGGTCGTCACTATTCTCGCGGGGGTTGACCGTGAAATCGGCGATGCCATTAGCCGATCAACCATCCCTCGCCTGCTGACCTTGATTGGCTCGACCCAAACCGGCATGCACGTCATGCGCACGGGCGCGACATCCATCAAGCGCTATTCGATGGAATTGGGCGGCAATGCTCCCGCTATTGTCTTTGCCGATGCCAATCTTGATACGGCTGCGGATATTATCTGCGCCTTAAAATTCAGCAATGCAGGTCAAATCTGTGTGGCGCCCAACCGCGTCATGGTAGAAGCCAGTGTAGCCGATGCGTTCACTGAAAAGGTCGTGGAACGCGCGCGCGCTGTACGGGTTGGCTTCGACAAAAACGCCGACATACATATGGGGCCATTGATTGACGAAGGTGCGTGCAAACGTATCGACGCACTCGTTCAGGAGGCTATCACCAAGGGCGCGCAATTGCTGCACGGCGGCGGCCGTCCCGAAGGTCTGAATACAGGCAGCTATTATGCCCCGACCGTCCTGAGTGGCGTCGATGAATCCATGACCATGTATGACGAAGAAATTTTTGGACCGGTCATCAGCCTGATGACCTTTACCAATCAGGCCGAAGCTCTGACGGCCGCCAATAACACTGATG
This sequence comes from Asticcacaulis sp., assembly GCA_049590735.1. Lineage (GTDB taxonomy): Bacteria > Pseudomonadota > Alphaproteobacteria > Caulobacterales > Caulobacteraceae > Asticcacaulis. The sequence continues at coordinate 6,698 of JBAWDM010000333.1, forward strand.
CGGGCTTGACTGCCTATATCTTTACGGCCGATTCGGAGCGTGCAGACCAATGCGCAGCTGAATTGGACTTTGGCGAAATTCAAATCAACGGCGTCAAATACGCCATTAATCTGCCACATGGCGGCATTCGCCAATCCGGTATTGGCGTCGATTGTTCCTATCTGGCGCTCGAAGATTATCTGGCGCCCAAGCGTATTACGCGCGCCCTTGTCAACTAAAGGCAAATCCAAGTGAAAATTACAGAAATCCGCAGCCACGTCCTCCAGTATGAGCTGGACGAAGATCTGGGCTATTCGCAACAATATTACAGCAGACGCACCACCCATCTGGTTGAGGTCCGTACCGATAATGGCCTAGTTGGCTGGGGTGAGTGTTTCGGCGGTGGTAATATTGCTTTTGCCAACAAAACTATTGTCGAAAAGGTTATTCAACCGCTTATCATCGGTATGAACCCGCTTGATCGCGAAGTGATCTGGCATAAGGTCTATAACCTGATGCGCGACCATGGGCAAAAAGGCATGCCGATTCAATCGCTATCCGGTGTTGATATCGCCCTTTGGGACATTGCCGGGAAGTTTTTTGATGTGCCGGTCTATCAGCTATTGGGCGGCGCTTTCCGCGACAAGATCGAAGTTTATGGTTATGGCATGATGCTACAGCAAGTGCCCAATCTGCCCGAACGCTTCGCCAAGGAAAGCCAAAAGATTCTTGATGGTGGTTTTAAAGCCATGAAGATGAAAATCGGCATCAATCCGAAAAAAGACATCGAATTGGTGGACGCAGTTCTCGGCACTATTGGGGCTGATGTGCCTTTGATGGTTGACGCCAATCACGCCTATACGACACGCGAAGCCATCTCTCTTGGTCGGGAATTGGAAAAGCGTGGCATTGCTTGGTTCGAGGAGCCCGTCGCCCCCGAAGATCATTGCGGTTACCGCGATCTTTGCGAAGCTCTGGATATGAATATTGCCGGCGGCGAAGCCGAATTTACGTCCTGGGGGTTTCGTGATCTCATTCAAAATCGCTGCGTCGATATTTTGCAGCCCGAAGTCTGCGGACTAGGCGGCATTACCGAATATCAAAAAGTATTGGCCATGGCACGCGCCCATTTTGTGCCTGTCATGAACCATGTTTGGGGCTCGGCCGTTGCCGTTGGCACCAATCTGCACCTACTGGCCGCCCTGCCTGACTTCCCCGGTGCGGCACATCCAATCCAGCCCATGTTGGAATATGACACAACGCCAAATCGCTTCCGCGAAGAACTGTTACTTATGCCCTTGAAAATTCAAGAGCAGGTTAAGGCTAGCGGCGGCACGATCGATTTGCCACAAGGCCCAGGCTTGGGTGTTGAGCCTGATCCAGACTTCATTCGGTATTTTTCAGTGGATGGCAACAAGGCGCCCCCTTCCTCAGCTCAGGCAGCACGTGATTTCCCTATAAAAAACAGCCTATAATCTGGCAATCACAAAAGCGCCGTTCATTGAAAACTTGCCCAAATCAGTTTTAGGTACTATCAAATGATTGATCTCTTTCAGGCCTAGTCTCCAAGTTGAATACTCATAGGGCGCCTAAGGTGTTGTATGATATATCGCTGGAGTTATTATAATAATATGTTTAGTATGATCATATGAGCGAACTTATATATTATGATTTAAAACAAACGGCCAATATTACGCCCAGCATGCCTATGCAATTGGCAAGAGAACTGGGTCGCCGTATTGTTTCCGGTGGATTTGAAGTCGGCACCTTAATTGAAAACGAAGATGCCTTGGCGTCACGTTATGAGGTGAGTCGCGTTGTTGTGCGCGAAGCCGTTAAAATTCTAGCCGGTAAAGGCTTGCTAGATGTCCGCCGTGGCACTGGCACGCGCGTTCGCCCGAGGGATCGGTGGATATTGTTGGATGATGATGTGCTGGCCTGGCACCTCTCGGCACCACCCAGACCTGATTTTCTGGCCAAGTTGATGGAAATCCGCACCTCCGTTGAACCGAAG
>JBAWDM010000334.1:0-14678 GCA_049590735.1 Asticcacaulis sp.
GTCTATATTCAGGCCAGCTATAATCCGATTTTTGATGATAAGGGGGCGGTCATAAAGGTGGTGAAATTTGCCACCGATGTGACGGAAAACGTACGTAAACGCCTGCAAAACCAAGCCATAAACCAAAATCTGGGGGCGGTCATAGACCAGATCGGCGAAGCCCATGAAAAAGCCAGTGTCGCCAGCAGCGCCTCTACGGAAACCAGCAGCATTATCAATTCCGTGGCGGCGGCCTCGGAGGAACTCAGTCAGAGCATTCGTGATATTTCACAAAACATGTCAAGCGCCCGCCTGAGCGTTGAAAGCGTCTTTCAACATGCGGAAACCGCGAACCTCTCCGCCTCTGGTCTCAATAAATCGGCCGTTTCCATGAATAATGTGGTCACCCTGATCCAGAACATTGCCGCGCAGATCAATCTTCTGGCGCTCAATGCCACCATTGAATCGGCCCGCGCTGGTGAGGCCGGCAGGGGCTTTGCCGTGGTGGCCTCCGAGGTCAAGACCCTGGCCAATCAGGCCGCCAGCTCGACCCAGAGCATTGCTGAGGAAATCGCCAATATGCAGGGCGTGACAGCCGAAGTTGTGGACGCCCTCACGCTGATTTCCAACTCCATGAATGGCGTTTTGGATAATGTCGGTTCTGTCGCCAGCGCTATGGAACAGCAAAACGCCGTAACCTGTGAAATTACCGGCAATATGCAGGCGGCGGTCACAGCCGTCGATGCCATTAACGAAAGCCTTGATAATATCAGCCACACCTTTGCCAGCGTGGCCGAGGCATCGCAACAGGTACGTCAGCAGATGGATAGTCTGGTCGCCTGAGGTTAAATTGTGGCCGCTAACTGATTATACATATAACCCTGATAGTCTTATGGGTAATATACGGTGTTTTGTGCCGACAAGGTTAGAATAACCTGAATGAAAATGAGTTAGTAATGGCTAAGCTTAGTAAGATCGGCCGCCAGTCGGTCATAGATCTGTTCCGTCTGCCGACGGACAATCCCGATTTACTGCGGGCGCAGTATGATGCCTTTTCTAAGCAAATACCGCTGCTCTATTTTATCCTGACCAGCACATCAGCCGCCCTTGCCATTACCTATTTCAACAAAGCTCCAACTTGGTTATCAGTGGTTTTCCCACTGTTACTGATCGGTCTGTGTCTTGGCCGTTTGGTCATGTGGTGGCGTAGGCGAGGCCTGCATGTCAGTGATGCTCAGGTGCTTAAGCAGATGCAGATCACGCATAAGCTGGCCGGTATGATTGCCATTGTGTTTGTAGGGTGGGGCCTGCTGATCTATCCGTATGGGGACGGCTATGCGCGTGGCCATGTTGCCTTTTTCATGGCCATTACGGTGATCGGCTGCATTTTTTGCTTAATGCATGTGCGCTCGGCCGCCTTGTCGGTGACGCTTTTGGTGAATATCCCTTTTATTATCTTTTTCTTCATGCAGCCCCAACTCAGCATGAAGTCTATCGCTGTCAATCTGGCCATGGTGTCGGCGGCCATGATTACCATTCTATTTATCTATTATCGTGATTTCGCCCATCTGGTCGCATCGCGCAAAACCCTCATTCTCAAACAGGCTGAAACCCAGGCCCTCAGTGATGAAAACTTCCGCATTGCCAATCTGGACAGCCTGACTGATCTGCCTAACCGCCGTCATTTTTTCGCTGAGCTTGACACGCATTTTGCCGAAGCGTCTGAAAAATCAGGTTTTGCGGTTGGCGTTATAGATCTGGATGGCTTCAAGCCGGTTAATGACACCTATGGCCACAGCACGGGCGATAAGGTGCTGGTTGAGGCGGGTAAGCGGCTGCAAAGCGTGTGCGGCGATGATGTCTTTCTGGCCCGCCTGGGTGGTGATGAATTCGGCCTGATCATCAGCCATAACCCCAGTGATGAACGGCTAAAACAACTGGGCGCCGCCATCAGCGATATCATCCGCCTGCCGTTTACGGTGGGGACGGCACGGGCCTTAATGGGCTGTTCTGTCGGCATGGCGGTCTATCCGCGTTCCGGCGACGCAGCCGAGGCCTTATTTGAACGGGCCGACTATGCCCTTTATCATGCCAAACGTCATCAGCGCGGTCAGACTGTGCTGTTTTCCTCTCTGCACGAAGAACAGATCCGCACCCACGGCGTGATTGAACGCGCCCTGCAAAATGCCGATCTGAACGCCGAACTGTCTATGGTTTTTCAACCCATTGTCGACATAACCACAGGCCGTGTTGAAATTTTCGAGGCCTTAGCACGTTGGAACAGCCCCAGTCTCGGCCATGTCGCGCCATGTGTCTTTATCCCTGTGGCGGAACGCGCCGGCCAGATTAAGGGCATTACCCGCATCCTGCTTAAAAAGGCGCTTGCGGCGGCTAAGACCTGGCCAAACCACATCCGCATCTCGTTCAATCTGTCGGCGCAGGATTTATCGGATGCCGAAGGGGTGGTGCATCTTCTGGCCCTGATCAACAAAAGCGGCATTGACCCAAAACGCATTGATTTCGAGATTACCGAAACCTCAGTGACCCATGATTTTGCACAGGCCCGCGAAGCGGTCGTGGCGCTCAAGGCCATGGGGGTTGGCATATCCCTCGATGATTTCGGCACGGGTTATTCCAGCCTGAGCCATGTCCACTGCCTGCCGCTTGACAAGATCAAGGTCGACCGCAGCTTTATTACCGATATTACGCATAACCCCGCCAGCGTGAAGATCGTCAAATCCCTGATCGCCTTGTGTGGCGATATGGATCTGGCCTGTATCATTGAAGGCGTGGAAACCAGGGCGCAACTGGATGTGCTGATCTCGATGGGCTGTACGCACGTTCAGGGCTATTATTTCGCCAAACCTATGTCATGCCTTGATGTCATGGCCTATCTAAGGCTCGAGGCCGCACCCTACAGGCGTAGCGCGTCGACGTGATGCTCGTCACCATATCGGTCACGTAGCTCCGTCTTGAGTATCTTGCCGGTTGCCGTATGCGGAATTTCGGCCACAACAATATAGTCTTCGGGTATCCACCAGCGCGCCACAAAGGGTTCTATGGTTTTGCGTAAGGATTGCGCCTCCATCGTCCGGCCTTCATGCAGGGCCAGTATCAGGCGCGGCCGCTCTGTCCATTGCCGATCCTGGCGGGCAATAACGGCGGCTTCGCGCACTGCCGGATGACCCACAGCCAGATTTTCCAGCTCAATCGAACTGATCCACTCGCCGCCGGATTTGATGACATCTTTCACCCGATCGACAATGTTCATAAAGCCTTGCGGGTCTATGGTCGCAATGTCACCGGTACGGAACCAGCCATCGGGCGTGAACTGCGCCTCATCCTCCAGATTGAAATAGCGGGATATAATCCACGGCCCGCGCACTTCTAATTCGCCACGGGTGACGCCATCCCACGTAAGCGCCACGCCGTCTGCATCGGTAATGCGCATCTCCACGCCATAGGGGCTGCGACCCTGTTTAAGCAAAAGCGCCATCTGCTCACCGGCACTCAAATCCTGATGGCGCTCATCCAGCACGCTGACCGACCCCAAAGGTGAGGTTTCGGTCATGCCCCACCCCTGAATGGCCGTCACCTTCTGAGCCGCAAAGCGCTCAATGACCACCTGCGGGCAGGCAGCCCCGCCAACAACGGCACGCGTCATCGGCGCGATTGATGCCCCCTGAGAGGCACAAAAATCAAGCAAACTCATATAGATGGTCGGCACACCGGCAGAAATAGTGACGCCCTCGCCCTGAATGACCTCCAACAGGCCGGCGCCATCCAGACGATGCCCCGGCATGACCAGACGCGTACCCGCCAGAGGCGCCGCATAGGGGACACCCCAGGCATTGACATGGAACATCGGCACGACCGGCAGAACCGTCTCGGTCGGGCCAAAGCCGAATATGCCCGGCTGATTGACGCCCATGGCATGCAGGACGGTCGAGCGGTGGCTGTATAAAACCCCCTTGGGGTTGCCGGTGGTGCCGGAGGTATAACACAGGCCCGAAGCGGTTTTTTCATCGAATTGCGGCCACTCAAAATCGTCCGCTTCCGCCGCAATCAGGTCTTCATAGCACAGCGCATGAGGCAGGACAGTATCGGGCATTTGTGCGCGGCTGCCCATGATGACCACGCCCCTGACAGAAGCCAGATGGGGCAGCAAGGCCTCAACCAGAGGCGCAAAGCACGGATCGACAAACAGATACTGATCGCTGGCGTCATTGATAATATAGGCAATCTGCTCATGGAACAGGCGCGGATTGAGCGTATGACACACCATGCCGGCTCCCGGCACCGCATAATAGAGCTCAAAATGGCGGTAATTGTTCCAGGCCAGTGTGCCGACACGATCACCGGTTTTAAGGCCCAGTTTAATGAGCGCCTTGGCCAGTTTACGCGCACGGATGCTGGCATCACGATAGGTGTAACGATGCAGGCTGTGGTCTTCGTTGCGCGACACGATGTCTTTGTCGGCATGATAACGCGCGGCATATTCCAAAATGGACGGGATGAGCAAGGGCCCATCCATCATCAAACCCTGCATGACCTATCCCCTTACAGCCTGTTTTATATCTTTATACGCAGGCTAGCAAAGCTTGACGTTTAGGGAAACAAATTTATTTGTGATCGCTCAAAGCGGGCTTGTTCGACGCTCCAGACAGGATATGGATAGAGACCTGAGGAGATCAGAAAGGTATTTTTCAGCATGGCCCGGTTTACATACAGTATGAATGTGTCGCTGGACGGTTATGTCGATCACAACAAATTTGCGCCTGATCCCGTTCTCTTTCAGCACTGGATAGATCAGGTGGCCAGCGTGACCGCCGGCATCTATGGCCGCCGCATCTACGAACTCATGCAATATTGGGACGACGACCAGCCCAATTGGGGTGAGGCGGAACATGCGTTTGCGACCGCGTGGCGCGCGCAGCCAAAATGGGTGGTGTCCCGCACCTTAAAAGAGGTCGGCCCCAAGACGACCCTCATCTCAGACGATATAGAGCCGGTGATACGCAGGCTGAAAGCAGAGCTAAAGGGCGAAGTTGCCATTTCCGGCACAATTCTGGCCCAAACGCTGACGGATCTTGGGCTTATGGATGAGTACCGGCTTTATGTTCATCCGGTTGTGCTGGGTAGCGGCAAACCGTTTTTCGCCGCCGCACGACCCCGCCTTCGCCTTACGGGCAATGATCGCATAGGTTCGGAGGTCATTAGATTAACCTATGTGCCCGCCTGATCACACGATTTCTGCCGGTAGTCTTAGCTCACTACCCGAATAGCGACTGCAATATCTGCGTGGTGCGTTTGGCGGGATCGTGGCGGATGGCGGTTTCTTCTGTGCCGACATAGTGGAACAAGCCGCTTAAGGCATAGCCGACCGCATGATCGGCCAGATAGGTTTTCGCGTCGGTTTTCATAAACGAACTGAGGTTGTTGCGCGCTATGGCCTTGTCGAAATAGGCCACCGCGCCGCTTTGCTGCATGGCGGCCTGCATCGGCGGCGTAAAGGCCGTCACCAGACGCGGGGTTGTGGTCTTTTGCAGATACTCTGTCCCGGCCGTGTCACCCCCCTTGATGATGCCCACCGCATCCTTGATCGTCAGTGTACGGATGGCGTCCAAAAACAGGTCTTTGGCCACGGGCGCTGCGGTCTCGGCAGCGTGGTTCATGCTCATATGCAGATCGTCAATCAGGGCCGATTGCCCGACCATTTTGAGTACGCTTTGGGTTTTCACCAGGGTCTTCGGCAGAGGGATGCGGATTTTAGGATCGTCCCAATAGCCATTGGTGCGGCTGACGCGTGTCACGGCGGCCCCCGTGCCCTGCTGCAATATCTGTTTCAGACCGGTCTGGGCATCCGAATCGGACACATTTGGCTTGCTGCCAGAACTGAGTTTGCTGAGGTCAGACAGCTTGAATTTGGCCAAGGCCCCATTGGACAGATTAAGCCCCATGACGGTGGCAAAAGCGCCCGTAATAAGGTGTCGTCTATCCATGTCGGGCTCCTGATTTAGCGGTTCAACTGACCCAGATCACGCACGGCACCGGTGTCGGCACTGGTGACCAGAGCCGCATAGGCCTTAAGCGCCGCCGACACATAACGTTCGCGGTTTTTCGGCGTATAGGCGTCCTTGCCACGGGCCTCTTCGGCAGCACGGCGCTCGGCTATGACCTTGTCGGACACAGCCAGCTTGATCGAGCGATTGGGGATGTTGATCTCGATCGTATCGCCCTCTTCGACCAGGGCAATCAGGCCGCCGCCAGCCGCTTCGGGTGAGACGTGGCCGATGCTGAGGCCGGATGTGCCGCCTGAAAAACGGCCATCGGTCAAAAGCGCGCATGCCTTACCCAGACCCTTGGATTTCAGATAGGTGGTCGGATAGAGCATTTCCTGCATACCGGGGCCGCCTTTGGGGCCTTCGTAGCGGATGACCACAACGTCTCCAGCTTGGATTTCGTTATGCAAAATGGCGTAGGTTGCCGAATCCTGGCTTTCAAACACGCGCGCCTTGCCGGTGAACAGCCAGATGGATTCGTCCACCCCTGCCGTTTTAACGATACAGCCTTTTTCCGCGATATTGCCCGTCAGAACCGCCAGTCCGCCATCCTTGGTGAAGGCATGCTCGACCGAGCGGATGACGCCGTTTTGGCGGTCGCTGTCCAGCTCATCCCAACGGCGTGACTGCGAAAAGGCCTGCGTGGTGCGTACCCCGCCCGGTGCCGCCTTATAGAACTCCGCCACAGAGGAATCGTTGGAGGATTTGATGTCCCAATGCGCCAGAGCGGCACCCATTGAGGCCGAATGAACGGTCGGCAATTCACCGTGCAACAGCCCGCCACGATTAAGTTCGCCCAATATAGCCATAATGCCACCGGCGCGGTGGACATCTTCGATATGGACATCGGCCACGGCCGGCGCGACCTTGCAGATACAGGGCGTGGTACGTGAAATCCGGTCAATATCGGCCATGGTAAAGGGCACGCCCGCTTCCTGAGCGGCGGCCAGCAAATGCAGAACCGTATTGGTCGAACCGCCCATGGCGACATCCAGGCGCATGGCGTTTTCAAAGGCGGCAAATGACGCCACTGAGCGCGGCAGGACGCTGGCATCATCCTGACCGTACCAGCGCTCGCACATGTCAACAATAGTGTGACCGACTTCGCAGAACAGGCGTTCGCGGTCGGTATGGGTCGCCAGTGTCGTGCCATTGCCCGGCAAAGACAGGCCAAGCGCTTCGGTCAGGCAGTTCATCGAATTGGCGGTAAACATGCCCGAACACGACCCGCAGGTCGGGCAGGCAGCCTTTTCGACGGCATCCACCTGTGCATCGGAAATGCTGTCGTCACCGGCCTGCATCATGGCATCGACCAGATCAAGCGCATGGGTCTTCGCGACACCGTTTTTATCGGGCCAGACAACCTTACCGGCCTCCATCGGGCCGCCGGAGACAAAGATGGCCGGAATATTGAGGCGCAGGGCGGCATTCAGCATGCCCGGCGTGATCTTATCGCAGTTGGAAATGCAGACCATGGCGTCGGCGCAGTGGGCATTGACCATATATTCAACGGAATCCGCGATCAGGTCGCGTGACGGCAGTGAATACAACATGCCGCCGTGCCCCATGGCGATGCCGTCATCGACCGCAATCGTGTTAAATTCCTTGGCCACGCCACCGGCTTTTTCGATTTCGCGGGCGACCATCTGGCCCAGATCCTTCAGGTGGACATGGCCCGGCACGAACTGCGTGAAAGAATTGACCACGGCGATAATAGGCTTACTGAAATCGCCGTCTGTCATGCCGGTTGCGCGCCAAAGGGCCCGTGCGCCCGCCATATTGCGGCCAAAGGTGGTGGTGCGGGAACGTAAGGCGGGCATGGGCTTTTACCTGTAAACTGAGAAACGGCAGGGCTTTTTTGGATGCTTTCTATATAGGCTCACAGAGCGCAATGGCAATAATCTTATTTCACATCGTCCCGCCACAGCCAGCGCAGAATGTCGGGCATCAACGATCCGCCATGTTCGCCGGAATGGCCGCCATCGCCCCAGACATACTTCAGATCATAGCGCGCAGGCCCCAGATTCCATTCGTCGGCATGGGCATTGGCCCATTCAAACGACTTGACCATCTGCTGATTGGCCAAAAACCAGTTGCCATGTTCATTATCCAGATCGTTTGAGCCATCCTGCATAAAGATGCGCAACGGCCGGATTTTCGATTTACGGATCAGGCCCGGATAGGTATCGCCGCCGGGCACAAAGGGCGTGGTGGCTGTGGCGGGGTGCATGCCAATGGAGGTATAGCTGCCGATCAGGCTGATGACATTGCCAAAGGCATCAGGCCGGTTCCAGGCCACGGTAAAGGCGGCAATCGCCCCGCTTGAGCCGCCGCCAATAATGCGTTTTTTGGGATCAGAGGTGAAAACATAGGTCTTAGCGACTTCGGGCAGAAGCTCATCGACAATCAGGCGGGTATAGTCGTCACTTAAGGCGTCATATTCAACGGCGCGGTTGTCGGGATTATCATAGCCCAGATTGTCCGGATAATGTTCGCTGAGGTTGCCTGGCGTGACAAAGACACCGAGTGTCGGCGCAATATCCCCTTTGGCGATCAGATTATCCAGCACGACCGGCAGGTTTTCCGATCCCGTAATAGCGCGCTGGCCGTCCTGATAGACGATCAGATTGGGCGGTGTCGCCGGATTATAGCCTATGGGCACATAGACCCAGTAGCGCCGCGATGTGCCTTTGATGATCTGGCTGTGAAATTCGATGGGGCCGATCAACTGGCCATGTGGCACGTTTTGCGGCTTGGAATCGGCGGTAGGGGGGTATTCTCCCGCTTTTCGTTCGGCTTGGGCGGTTGCCTGCAAAGGCAAGCACAGACACAGAATGGCCACGGCAAAATGGATGGATTTCATGATGTTTCCCCTGATTTTTTGCCGATAATAAGGACGTATCGGCTATAAGGCTACTTAATCTATCACTTTGAGACGTTTTATATGTCGAATTTGCAAGGGGAGAGATTGTTGCCGGAATCGCGCTCATGCCTTGGTCATTTTTGTGATTTTGCCAACAAATGGGAAAAATATAACCACATATGCCGCATTTACAGGTTAAATATTTTGCTGCACTGCCGTAATAACTGGAATTGCCGGAAAATTTTGCCAATTTTTTCTTTGCAATTCAAAATAAGTTCTGCCTATATATCCACAGCGCACTCATTCCGGGTGACACGGAGTTGTTCGATGAGCATGGCCAAGGCCATCACCATGAAGCAGGACAAGACGCAAGGGCTTATGGCTCTGGCGACGTCTTTTGTCATGGCTGTCATCGTCGTAGACCTCGTGTCGCTACTTATTGTGGGCGTCGTACGCCCCTTAATGCCGGAGTGGTAGCGCAGGTTTAAACACCCGCACTTATGAGGACATCATCCTCCCGCTCCTGATCCGAGCGGGATTTTTTCGTACATCTGAACCTGAACACAAGAGACACGCCATGACCCTTCAGACCTTAAGAAAGCAAGAGACTTCCGCCCCCTTTTCCGGTGCCGGCAAACTCGTGAGCGCTTCGGGTGCGAAGGCGGTGCTTGGCGGGTTTGCGATTATGCACGGCACCTTAGCGCCTGAAGGCTGCTTTGTTTGCTTGGCGGGCTTTGATGCCCCGGCCTTTGACCGCAAGGCGCGGGTTTTCAGCCATGCCGAGGCCGCGCAGGACGCGATTTTGGACGGCGATATCTGCGATCAGGACATTATCGTTTTGTGTGGCGCATCCTCTCAGGCTCTGTCGGCTATTCGTCATGATCTGGAACTGATGGGGCTTGGGGATGTCAATATCATCACGGATGCCCGCATTACGGGTGCGGCGTCTGCGCACCTGATCGGCAATGTCGCCCCATCGGCGGCGGCCGGCGGTCCGATTGGCAAGGTTCGCAATGGCGACCGGATTCATATCAATATTGCCGGTCGGCATATTGACCTGATGACCGATTTCGCGGCAAGTGCCGCCGACGTTCGGGCACCGCGGGCCTTTGCGCCTGCCGAAAGATACGCGCGGATGTTTGCCGCACGCTAAATTTAACCCTCTATCCTCCATTCCTCAAAATAAGACTTACGGAGCTACCTGTGAAAATCTATACGAATGACGACGTTTCCCCCGACAGCCTGAAGGGTGAGCGCATCGCCATCATCGGCTATGGCAGCCAAGGTCGCGCCCACGCGCAAAACCTGCGCGATTCCGGCGCTGACGTCATTGTGGGCGTGCGCGCCGGCGGTTCTGGCGAGGAAAAAGCCAAACATGACGGTCTGCCTACGGCTGAAATCATCGACGCCATCAAGGACGCGACCATTATTGCCATCCTGACGCCGGACATGAGCCATGCCGACATTTATAATGACATCATTGCCAAGAACGCGCCCAAGGGTTCGGCCCTGTTGTTCGCGCACGGCTTCTCGGTTCTGTATGGCCGTGTCATTCCGCGCGAAGACATGGACGTTATTCTGGTGGCGCCTAAGGGCCCCGGCGATCTGGTTCGCCGCGAATACCAACGTGGCCGCGGCGTGCCGTCTTTGTTTGCGGTTGATCGTGATGTGTCGGGCGAAGCGGCGCGTAAGGCTCTGGGTTATGCCCGTGGTATCGGCGGCACCATTGGTGGCGTGATTGAGACCTCGTTCAAGGAAGAAACCGAAACCGATCTGTTCGGCGAACAGGCCGTTCTGTGCGGCGGCACGACCGAGCTGGTCATGATGGGTTTTGAAACCCTGGTGAATGCCGGTTACCGTCCGGAAATCGCCTATTTCGAATGCCTGCACGAACTGAAGCTGATTGTTGACCTGCTGTACGAAGGCGGCTTCGCCAAGATGCACTCCTTTGTGTCTGAAACCTGCAAGTACGGCGATCTGGTTTCCGGCCCGCGCATCATCAACGAAGAAACCCGCGAACGTATGGAAGAAGTCCTTAACGACATTCAATCCGGCGATTTCGCCCGTGACTGGATCCTTGAAAACATGGCCGGTCGTCCGCGTTACAACGCTCTGATGCGTCAGGACCTTGAGCATCAGATCGAAGTCGTGGGTAAGGATCTGCGCGGCCGTATGAGCTGGCTGCAAAATAAGCAAGAGGCCTAAAGACCTTCTTGTGAAAAGTCCTTCGCCCTTTGGGCTCAGTGTACTTTCCACAAGGGATCAATAAAGAGAAAACGTCTCTCGAAGCGGTTCTTCGCGACGTTTTCACATTTTTCCAAGACGGGGTTCGGTCAAGGCCGAGCCCCGTTAAGGGATGAATTTTTTGAATTTAACTGAGTTATGACGATGAGCAATCAACCTACCGGAGCCCAACTGGTCATCTCCACGCTGAAGGCGTTGGGGGTTGAGACCCTATTCGGTTATCCGGGCGGGGCGATCATGCCCATCTATGATGCTTTGGCTGGTTCGGGCCTGAAGCACATTCTGGTTCGCCACGAACAGGGCGCGGTTTTTTCGGCGGATGCCTATGCCCGCGCCACCGGTCAGGTCGGCGTCTGCATGGCCACGTCCGGCCCGGGCGCGACCAATCTGATTACCGGCATTGCCAATGCCTATCTGGATTCGGTGCCTATCGTCTGCATTACCGGTCAGGTCGCCACCCATTTGCTGGGTACGGATGGTTTCCAGGAGGTCGACATCTTAGGTCTGACCCTGCCCATCGTGAAACATTCCTGGCTGGTGCGCGATCCGGCGGATATTCCGGCCATTATTGCCGAAGCCTTTGCGATTGCCAGCGAAGGCCGCCCCGGCCCCGTCCTGATCGACATCCCTAAGGACGTCGCCGCCACCAAGGTTGCCGCTTCGTCGGTTGCCACCTTCCCGTCGTGGAAGGCCCCTGCCGTTGACCCTAAGGCACTGGAGGCCGCTAAGGTTCTGATCGAAAAAGCCAAGACGCCATTATTATATATCGGCGGTGGTGTTGAGATGGCCGGTGCTCAGGATGCCTTGCGCGCTTTCTTGGCCCGCACCGGAATTCCGGCTGTGGCGACCCTCAAAGGTTTGGGCACGATACCGACTACGGACGATCTGTTCTTGGGCATGTTAGGCATGCACGGTACACGCGCCGCCAATATTGCCGTACAAGACACCGATCTGTTGATCGCTCTGGGCGCGCGTTTTGATGACCGCGCCACAGGTAAGCTGAACGCCTTTGCGCCTAAGGCTAAGGTCATCCATTTCGATATTGATCCGGCTGAGATCAGCAAGCTGCGTCATGCCGATGTCGCCATTATCGGTGATCTGAAGGCCGCGCTTGAGGCGTTGAACCCCAAGGTTGCCGGTATTCAGAAATGGGTCGAAAAGTGTAAGGCCGATAAGTGGGAGCATCGCTTCCGCTATAATGCACCGGGCAAGGGCGTCTATGCGCCCGGCCTGCTGAAAACCCTGTCGGAAAAGGCCGGTGATAAGTTCATCGCCGCCTGCGATGTCGGCCAGCACCAGATGTGGGTCGCCCAGCATTGCGAATTCAGCCATAACCGCGCCCACCTGACATCGGGTGGTTCCGGCGCCATGGGCTATGGTCTGCCGGCAGGTCTGGGCGCCAAGCTGGGCAAGCCCGATCACCATGTGGTCACCATTTCCGGTGACGGCAGTTTCATGATGAATATTCAGGAGATGGCGACGCTTAATCGCTACAATATCCCCCTGAAAATCGTCCTGCTCGACAATTCCTCGCTGGGGCTGGTGCGTCAGTGGCAGGAACTGTTCTATCAGGAAAACTACAGCGAAATCGACCTGTCGGACAATCCCGATTTCGTAGAAGTCGCTAAGGCTTTCGGCCTGACCGCTCACCGCATCACGCATCGCCACGAAGTTGATGCCGCCTTGGATCGTCTATTGGCCGCCGAAGGCCCTGCCTTGTTACATGTTTTAATTGATCCGCGAGAAAATGTCTGGCCGCTTGTGCCGCCGGGCGCTTCTAATGCCGAAATGATGGAGGAACGCTGGGATGAACCCCTTGATTCATATTGAGCTGGATCGTCTCGAAGGCAGCCTGTTGCGTATTCTCGGCCTTGTCGAGCGCAGAGGCTTCCATATCGACGAACTGGAACTCTACGATCTTGGTGAGGACAAGCGCGGCCTGACCATAACGGCGCGTGCCCGCGATGCGTCCCGCAGTCCGGAAACGCTGGGCCTGCAAATTGATCGCCTGTATGGCATCAAGCGGCTAAGCTATGACCCGCGCGCCACGCAGGCTCAACAGCTAAAGGCAGAGATTGGGGCATGAACCACTCAAAACCCGAAATAGATAAGAATCGGGTTCTTGTTTTTGATACCAGTCTGCGCGATGGCGAGCAGGCGCCCGGCTTTTCCTTAGGCACAAAGGATAAGCTGGTGATGGCGCATGCCCTCGATGCATTGGGTGTGGATATCATTGAGGCCGGGTTTGCCGCCTCATCGCCCGGTGACGAAGAGGCCATTCGCCATATTGCCGGTGAACTGTCGCGCGCTACGATCTGTTCTTTGTCACGGGCGCTGGAAAGCGATCTGGATGCGGCGGCGCGGGCGCTGGAACCCGCCAAACGTTCACGCGCCCATATATTTTTGGCGACCTCGCCGATCCACCGCGCCGCCAAGCTGAAAAAAACCCGCGAACAGGTTCTGGAAACCGCCGTTAAGGCTGTGACCTATGCCAGCGGCATGTTCGATGAGGTTGAGTTTTCGCCCGAAGACGCCATCCGCACTGAACCTGATTTTCTGGCTGAGGTCTGTCAGGCCGTGGCCGAAGCGGGGGCGACCACGCTCAACATTCCCGATACGGTTGGCTATGCGACACCGGCGGAAATTTTCCGTATTTTCAGTGATTTGCGTGTGGCTTTAAGCGCCTATCCGGACGTGATCCTGTCGGCGCATAACCACAATGATCTGGGCCTGGCGGCTGCCAATAGTTTGGCGGCCCTGCAAGCCGGTGCGCGTCAGATTGAATGCACAGTCAATGGCATCGGTGAGCGCGCCGGTAATTGCGCCCTCGAAGAAGTCGTTATGGCGTTGAAAGTTCGTCCTGATCTGTATGGTCTGCATACCGGCATTGACGCGACGAAACTGGCGGCGATTTCACGGCTTCAGGCCCGCGCCACCGGCAGCATCCTCATGCGCAATAAGGCCATTGTCGGCAAGAACGCGTTCGCGCATGAAAGCGGTATCCACCAGCACGGCATGCTCAATGACGCGCGTACCTATGAAATTATGCGCCCCGAAGATGTTGGCGTTGAAAAATCCAACATGGTCTTGGGCAAACATTCCGGTCGTCACGCCATTGCCAAACAGGCCGCCGCCTTGGGCTATGATCTTGATGAACTGGCCCTGGCCGACCTGTTTGCGGCTTTTAAAAACCGTGCCGATGAGATTGGTGAGATCGACGAAGCCGAACTGCGCAAGCTGTTAAAGCGGACGGGTGCCAATAAGTTAAGCTTTAGCGAGGATCATGCGCGCATACAATCTATCGACAGCCGCGTCACCCGTGAGGCGGTCGAACTGACCCTGCATCTGAAAACCGATGCAGGCGAAGCGGTGACGGTAACGGCGCAAGGCCCAACCGTCTATGCGGCGGGCTTAAACGGTTTATCCGGGGCTTATGGCGTCTCTGCCAAAATCGTGGATTGCGAAATCACGCAGTCGGGTTTTGACTTTGACGGCGGCGCTTTTGCGGATGTGACATTAGAGATAAAGGG
>JBAWDM010000335.1:0-6201 GCA_049590735.1 Asticcacaulis sp.
GGCCGAGGTCGGACGCGGTGCTTGCGAAGCTTGCGGACGCGACACATCGGGGGCACTGGGGCGAACATGCTGCGGCCCTGACCCGGCGGACGGCGCATTGATACGGCGCTTGGTTTCCACCACTACGGTCTTGGAACGGCCATGGCTGAAGCTTTGCTTGACGGTGCCCGTCGAAACATTACCGCCAACACGTGGCTTCAGCGTCAACGGTGTGCGCTCACGTGAAGCGTCGTTGCGGGGCTGATCGTTGTTCTTGTTGTCGTCGTCGCTCATTCGGCTGCTTACTAACCCTTTTGAAACCAAGGCCAAATGCCTCAGGTTTCTGTTTCAAAAATATATCCGGACATAAGGCCCGATATGGCATCGGACATCAGACCGTTTGAGCGGAGATCGTCACCGTGGCCGTAACAGTCAAGGCAGTAAAATCAACACTCGTCGTCGTGCGCACAGGGCGCATGTCTCACCGGCGCATAAGCGCCTAAGGTTCCGGCCTCTGACCCCCGCCCTCCGGCACCCTGGCTTCTGGGACCCAACCTTCTGGTACTAGGGGCTCAAAGCCCGACAGCCTTTTCATCTCTAAAGACCAACGCTTGACGCGCCGCCCCGACAGGAGTGCGACGTGTATGGCATTTTCCGTGCCCAAAGCCAAACTTAATTCAGCGTTACTAAAGCTTCCGCAGACGTTTGGCGATGGGGTTTGTTGGCTGCCGGCATATAAAATGCGCTTGCGGCCATCGGATGAGCCATCGCTGGCCTCTATGATCCAGCCCGTCTTACCTGATTTAACAGATGCCAGGACTTTTTCAAAGCCATTGACGATGCCGCCTTCGCGACGCGCCAGCCCCAAAAGATCGAGACAGCGCCTGCGCAACAGCTCATGCACCATAGGGATCAATTCAGGGTCGGTCTTGACCTGCCGTTTGGCGGCCCGGCTAAACATGTTCTTTTTCAGCGCGATTTCAAGGGGGGCGCGGCCGGATTCGATCCAGATGCCCCTGCCCGGCAGCTTATGGGCGATATCCGGCGTCAATTGACCATCCGGCGATACGACAAAGCGGATAAGCCCGTCCGTCGAGACGCTTTCACCGCTATGGATGTCACGGCGCGACACATCCCTGGGTAAACGCCCCTTAGAGTCCTCGCACAAGAGCCCATCTTCGCATAGAGGATTGGCACCGGCTTCCGTTACGAAAGCCGGATCTGCATCCTGGTCAGCTTGGGTTAAACGCGCCCGCTCATTGTTCTGTGGTGGCGTCTGCATTCGCTTCGCCCTCCACGTCTGCGGTCACATCGTCCGATGCGGCCTCTTCATAAGCTTCGTCGTCAAGCGGCTCTTCCACCACTTCGGGGGCTTCGATCCAGCCGGCGGCGATACGGGCATTGATAATCAGCGCCTCAGCATCCGGCACCGACAGGTTGAACGATTCCAAAGCGCCCGGTACGCGAACGCGTTCGCCGCCCTTTTGTTCAAAGCCGCCCCGGATTTCGTCGGTCGCCAGATCCGCGAGGTCTTCCAGCGTCTTCACACCGGCCTGACCCAGAGATACGGCCATCGGCATGGTGATGCCATTGACGTCCAGAATGCTGTCTTCAACACCCAGTTCGCGGCGCTTGGCGTCCTGTTCGGCCGTTTCGCGCTCAAGGAAGTCACGGGCGCGCGCCTGAAGCTCAGAGGCCGTGTCTTCGTCAAAGCCTTCGATGACAGCGATTTCGTTTTCATCGACAAAGGCCAGATCCTCAATCGAGGTAAAGCCTTCGGTGACCAGAAGCTGGGCGATAACCTCATCGACATCCAGCGATTCCTGGAACAAGGCGGTGCGCTCGGCAAATTCCTTCTGGCGGCGCTCACTGTCCTGCGACTCGGTGATGATGTCGACCTGCCAGCCGGTCAGTTGCGAAGCGAGGCGGACATTCTGGCCGCGGCGGCCAATGGCCAGCGACAACTGTTCGTCCGGCACCACAACTTCGACGCGGTCTTCTTCTTCGTCCAGCACCACTTTCGACACTTCGGCCGGCGCCAGAGCATTGACAATAAAGGTGGCTTCGTCCGGCGACCATTGGATAATGTCGATCTTTTCGTTTTGCAGCTCAGCCACAACGGCCTGAACGCGCGAACCGCGCATACCCACGCAGGCGCCGACCGGATCAATCGAATTGTCATTGGACAAGACGGCCATCTTGGCGCGCGAACCGGGGTCACGCGACACCGACTTGATTTCGATCACACCGTCATAGATTTCCGGCACTTCCTGCGCGAACAGCTTGGCCATGAAACCGCCGTGGGCGCGCGACAGCATGATTTGCGGGCCTTTGGTTTCGCGGCGCACGTCATAGATATAGGCACGGATGCGATCATTGACCTGAAAGGCTTCGCGCGGGATCGACTGATCGCGGCGCATAATGCCTTCGCCCTTGCCGAGATCGACAATGACATTGCCGTATTCGACGCGGCGCACCGTGCCGTTGACGATATCGCCGACGCGATCCTTGAATTCTTCGTACTGATGCTCACGTTCCGCTTCGCGCACCTTATGAGTGACCACCTGACGGGCCATCTGGGTTTGCACACGGCCCAGCTCAAACGGCGGCAGGACTTCGGAATATTCCTTGCCGACAAAGGCTTCCTTGTCATCAAGAAGCGCATCCGCTAATGACTTTTGCGCATATTCATTTTCCATCTCTTCATCGGCCACCACCGTGACGTGACGTGTAATGGACATTTCGCCGGTGCGCGGATCAATAAAGACGCGGATGTCATGATCGGCCCCGTAACGCGAACGGGCGGCCTTTTGGATCGCTTCTTCGATCGAGGCAATCACCACGGACTTGTCGATCGATTTTTCGCGCGCCACAGCCTCTGCAATTTGCAGCAGTTCCTGACGGTTAGCGCTGATACCTGTGAAGCTCATCTTGAGGTTCCTTGTTTAATGGTCGTCATTAGCGGCGTCGTCATCTTCAGAATCGTCAAAATCCTCAAGATCGTCACCGTCATCTTCAGCAAAATCTGCGTCGTCGAAATCCTCGTCGTCGCCGATGTCATCTTCTTCACCGCGCGCGGCCTTCGCCTCAGCGCCGCGTTTCAGTAATTCGTCATTGAGGATCAGCTTGGCGTCAATGACCCACTCAAAAGGCATAAGCGCCGTTTCGGCCTCGCCTTCAAGATCAATGGCAATGTGGTCATCTTCGATGCCCGCCAGAATACCGCGAAAACGCTTGCGGCCTTCAGCCAGGCGATCCAGCTCAATGCGCGCCTCAAGCCCTTCATAGACCTCAAAATCCTTGAGGCGGGTCAGGGGGCGATCCACACCGGGCGAAGACACTTCCAGCAGAAACTCACCGGCAATCGGGTCAACTTCGTCAATATAGGCCGAAATGGCACGCGACAGGCGGGCACATTGCGTCACATTGATATCGCCATCGCTTTTGCGCTCAGCCATGACCTGTAAGCGGCGCGTACCACCGGCACGTTCCGAGCCCTGCATGCGCACGCGTACAATATCCAGCTCCATCTCTTCGGCGAGCGGATCAAAGACCTCTAGCAGCTTGCGTTCTTCGGGCGTCTTGGCGCGCATAGTGAAAGGCGAATCCTGAATTCAGATAATAAAAAAAGCGGCAAGCCAGCTAAGGCCGCCGCCGAAGCCTTGCGGCAATCGACAAATGTTGACCCCTGTATAGGCCTTAAGTTCGCACCTGCCAAGTCATTTTTCAAAGACATACGCCGGATTCCGGTTGCCGAATGCGTGGCTGCGTTATAGATGAGCGATGGCCGAACGTATATATCTTTATGACTCGACGCTGCGCGATGGTGCGCAGGCGCAGGGAATCGACTTCTCCGTTGCTGACAAACAAGCAATTGCGGCGGCGCTGGATGCCTTTGGTATCGACTATATCGAAGGCGGCTGGCCGGGTGCCAATCCGACCGATGACGCCTTTTTCAAAGCCCCTCCCGCCATGAAGGCCTCAAAACTGTCGGCCTTTGGCATGACCCGCCGCGCTGGCCGTTCGGCCTCCAATGATCCGGGTCTGCAGGATTTGCTGGCCGTGGGCAGCCCGACCGTCTGTCTGGTCGGCAAGACATGGGACTGGCAGGTCGAAACCGCGCTTAAGGTCACCACCGCTGAAAACCTGAGCATGATCCGTGAGTCACTGGCACATATCGTTGCCAATGGCCGCGAAGCGGTTTTCGACGCTGAGCATTTCTTTGATGGCTATAAGGCCAATCCTGTCTATGCCCTTGAGGCCCTGAAAGCCGCCCATGAAGGCGGTGCCAGTTGGCTTGTTTTGTGCGACACCAATGGCGGCTCCCTGCCCTCAGAGGTGAGACGCATCGTATCGGCCGTCAAAGAGGCCCTGCCGGACGCGAATTTAGGCATTCACTGCCATAATGATACCGAACAGGCGGTCGCCAATTCTTTAGCGGCAGTCGAAGCCGGCGTGCGCCAGATTCAGGGCTGCATCAACGGTATCGGTGAGCGCTGCGGCAATGCCAATCTGATCGCCATCATCCCGACCCTGATGCTCAAAATGGGGTTTGATACGGGCATGAGCGCTGAGCAACTGACCCATATTGGCGATCTGTCACGTCTGGTCGATGATCGTCTGAACCGCACGCCCGATCGCCATGCCGCCTATGTCGGCGCCTCCGCCTTTGCCCATAAGGGCGGGCTGCATGTCAGCGCCATGAACAAAGACAGCCGCTCCTACGAGCATATTGACCCGGCGCTGGTTGGCAGTTCGCGCCTGATACTGGTGTCCGATAAGGCTGGACGGGCCAATGTCCTGACGCGTCTGCGCCAGATGGGTATTGTAGTCGCCGACGACGATGCGCGTATCACCGAGCTGGTTCAGGCCGTCAAGGATGGCGAGGCGATGGGGTATGCCTATGAGGATGCCAGTGCTAGTTTCGAACTGATGGCGCGTAAGCTTCTGGGTGTGCTGCCCGTCTATTATGATCTCAAAAGCTATCGGGCGCTCGATGAGTCCCGCCTTGATGCTGACGGTCAGCAAAAGGCCGTAGCCGAAGCCACCGTCAAACTATCGGTCGGCGGCGAAACTGTCATGACCGTGGCGGAAGGTAACGGGCCGGTCAATGCATTGGATGCCGCACTGCGTAAGGCCTTATTGCCGCACTATCCGGAACTCGCCGACATGCACCTCAATGATTATAAGGTGCGTATACTGACACCCTCAGAGGCCACGGCGGCGCTGACGCGGGTCATGATCGAAAGCCGCGACAACAAAGGCCATGTGTGGAACACGCTGGGTGTCAGCCACAATATTATTGATGCGTCTAATCATGCTTTGTTTGATGCCGTGACGTATTTTCTTATGAAGCGTCGGCATTTTTCTTAAGAGTAGAAGATGCCTCGCAAAGGCTCGGGCGGCCCACTCTTCTTTAGTATAGAGTCGGCCTTGCCAAATTACGCTGTAATTTGGAATGAGGGATATTTTCCCTCACAGGCTTAGGCGACTGCGCTTTACTTGCGTCTAAAATCCAAGAAAACCGGTGCGCAATCACCCAGTGCCTTTAGCTCATAGCGCGTGGTGATGTGATCGGCAGGCTTTGCGTTCCAGTCCGCTTTACTATCGGCGCACCATTCCAATTGCGGGTCAGCCAAGAAACGTTCCAACGCCCAATCGCCATAGTCGTCCCAATCCGTCGCAAAACGCACCGTCCCGCCCGGTTTCAAGACCCGCGCAAAGGCCGCCACGGTTTCTGCTTGAATAAAGCGGCGTTTATTATGGCGTGCCTTGGGCCAGGGATCGGCAAACAGGATGAAAATCCGGCCCAGACAACCATCCGGCAGACTATCTAAGACAGGTCGCGCATCATCGGCCAGAACCAGCACATTGCGCAACCCGCCCTCATCAATATGGCGCAGGGCCGAGCCCACCCCGTTCAGAAAGGGCTCACAGCCGATGATGTCGACATCAGGGTGTTTGGCAGCTTGCGCCGCCATATGTTCACCACCGCCAAAGCCGATTTCCAGCCACAGCTCGCGGCCGGACGTCAGACGCTCCTTGATGCGCTCAGGTGTGGCCTCGATATCCGGCAAGAGTGTATCGAACAAGGTCGCCTGCATCGGCTTGATCTTGCGCGACCGGATGCGACCAAAGGAACGCATCGGGCCCCAGTCTTCAGGTTTCGTTTTAGAGGTGTCGTCGGACATAGGGGCTCAGCGGGTTGCTAAAATAAGGATA
>JBAWDM010000336.1:0-3787 GCA_049590735.1 Asticcacaulis sp.
CTATAACCGCACGGCCGCGCGGGCTGAGGCCCTGGTGGCGATGGGCGCAAAGCTGGCCGCAACCCCCGCTGAGGCCGCCACAGGCGAGATCGTTTTCACCATGGTGTCAGATGATGCCGCGCTAGAATGCGTGAGTGAGGCCATAGTGGACAACCTGCCTGAAGGCGGGCTGCACATCTCTATGAGCACGGTCAGCGTGGCTTTGGCGGATCGGCTGACGGAAGCACACAAGGCAAAAGGGCATGGCTTTGTCAGCGCGCCGGTCTTTGGCCGGCCGGCGGCGGCGGCGGAAGGCAAGCTCTATATCACGGCGGCCGGTGCACCGGCTGATATGGCCCGCGCCCTGCCCTTATTAGAGGTGCTGGGTCAGACGGTTGAGGTGTTCGGTGAGGTGCCGTCCGCCGCAAATCTGGTCAAGCTGGCCGGTAATTTCATGATCATCTCCATGACGGAAACCCTGGGTGAGGCCATGGCCTTGGTGGCGAAAGGCGGGGCCGACAAAGGGCAGTTTCTCGACTTTTTCACTGCAGGGCTTTTCAATGCGCCCATCTATAAAAACTATGGCGCGATGATGGTCAAAGAGACCTTTGAGCCAGCCGGGTTTGGTGCGGCGCTGGCGGCCAAGGATGCCCGTCTGGCCGGTGAGGCGGCGGGGAATCTGGGTGTGTCCATGCCGCTTAATGATTTGCTGCGGGCGCGATTGGGGCGCTTGGTGGATGGCGGCGAGGGGCATCTTGATTTGACGGCCCTGTCGCTTCTGGCCAGTCGGGATGCGCAAGCCTGATGACCCTGCTTGACCTCTATCACCAAAAGGGGCCGTTGGTTATGGGCGTGGTCAATGTGACGCCGGACAGCTTTTCCGATGGCGGCAGGTTTAACGGGTTTGAGGCGGCGCTTACACACGCGCAGCAACTGATTGCGGACGGGGCCGATGTTCTGGATATTGGCGGGGAATCGACACGGCCCGGTGCCCATCCTGTATCTGCGGATGAGGAAATGGCGCGGGTTGTCCCCCTGATTTCCGCGCTTTCGCAGCGTACGGATACCCCTATATCCATTGACACCTTAAAGCCCGAAGTGGCGCGCGCGGCGTTTGAGGCGGGGGCTAAAATATGGAATGATGTCAGTGCTTTGGGCTATAGTCCTGAGAGTTTGGATGTGGCGGCAAACGGCGACAATGACCTGATTCTCATGCACATGCAGGGCGAGCCGCGCACCATGCAGACCCTGCCGCATTATGACGATGTGGTGGCGGAAGTCGAAGCCTGTCTGCTGGAACGTGCCGAGGCGGCCATAAAGGCCGGTGTGGCGCAAGGGCGGATATGGCTGGATCCGGGCATCGGCTTTGGCAAGACGCTGGATCATAATCTGGCTTTGATACGGGCGACCAAACGGCTGGCATCGCATGGATATCCGGTGTTGATGGCGGCATCCCGCAAACGCTTTATTGCCGCTTTGGAAGAACGCGAAGGGGCTGAGCCGTCCCTGCCGGAAGACCGTATCGGCGGTACACTGGCGGCGCATCTTTATGCCATTGATAACGGGGCCAGGATGGTGCGTGTCCATGATGTTCTGGCCATGAAACAGGCCCTGCGTTTGCATAAGGCCTTGCGGTCAAACCCTTAGTGCCGGTTGCGCCATGCGTGGATCAGCACATAGATGGCAAGCATAATAAACAACCCGCCGCTCACCAGCAGGATGGGGTCATGCAGCATTTTATCAATCATTGATTTTCCCGGTAAATATCAAAGGCACCCAGAAAGATCGGGTCTGCGATGACCGTGCCGCAACTTAGCTGATACCGGCCCGGCGCCTGAAGCTGAAAGGCTGCGGGCACCAAAGGCAGATGCAAAAGCTCACCGGATTTTTTGCCGACAAGTGACAGCACAAAACCTTCGGAGCGGTTGGCGCGGATCAATTGACCGGCCAGAATTTCGCAACTTAGCAATTCGTCATCGGCCCCGATCCGGTTAATACGCACCAGTATCAGTGTACCGCGCATGGCACTTAAGATCGGGTGGCCATTATCGGCAAACAGGTCAGGGTCCAGTTCCTCCCAGCGATCGGATTCGCTCATGAGGGCTGATCCGTCTCTGTGTCGATCAGGGCAAAGCGTGGCACCACAACACCGTCCACCGCCACGGTTTCCACGAACATAGCCAAAGGCCGCACCCACAGGCGCGCCTCACCGGCCGTCTGATCCACGGGCGCATACAGAACCTGAACCTCTTCGGTTTCAGAGTGGGTCACCGTGCCATAAACCCGATACAGCTTGTTTTTATAATGGCGATAAAGGCCGCGGGGCAGGTCACTTTTGTAAAACGAGGTTGTCAGAAGCATGGCCGCCTCCTAGAACGGTCGTTGAAACACTATAGCTATCTCATGCGCCGATTTGCCCCTTCGGGACAATGGATTTTTCAGCGTCTGTTCGCTGTTTTCGGAGGCTTCATGCAACGTGTCCTTATCATCGCCGGTTCCGACCCCAGCGGTGGGGCGGGTATTCAGGCGGACATCAAGGCGGTCACCTGTCTGGGCGGCTATGCGATGACGGCGATTACGGCGCTGACTGTGCAAAATACGCTGGGCGTCAGTGATGTCATGGCCGTGCCGCCGGATTTCATTACGGCTCAGGCGCGCGCCTGTCTGGATGATATTGGCGCGGATGCCATCAAGACCGGCATGCTGGCCGATATCGAGGTGATGGAAGCGGTGTCCCTGATCATCGAAGGCGCTAAGGTTTTCACCGTCATTGATCCGGTCATGGTGGCCAAGGGCGGGCATGCCCTGATGCAGGATCGCGCCATTGACGCCATGAAGGCACTGATGCTGCCACTGGCTGATTTGTTGACGCCCAACACGCCAGAGGCCACGGCCTTGACCGGCATTCAGATTGAGAGCGAGGACGATATGCATAAAGCCGGGGCCGCGCTTTTGGACATGGGCGCGAAGGCGGTGCTGATCAAGGGCGGGCATCTGGCCGGCCCAGAGGTGGTGGATGTTTTGATTACGCCTGAGGGGCCGCATCGCTTTGTGTCAGAGCGAATTGAGACACTCCATACGCACGGTACAGGCTGTACATTAGCATCGGCGTGTGCGGCCCTTATGCGACCAGCCCGACCGTTACAGGAAACGATCGGGCTGGCGCGGGATTATGTCGGCGGGGCGATTTTGATGGCCCCGCAATTTGGCGAAGGTCACGGGCCGCTTCGGCATAACTGGTTACTTTAGCGGCGATTGTGATCGCGCATCTGGGTTTGAATCTGGTTGGAAAGGGTGTTGGCCTTAACGTCCAGACGGGCGATTTCGGTACGGTTCAGGCCGTTGCCGGAGCGTTCATAGCTGCGTTGCAGGACTGCCAGATCATTGATTTTTTTGGTCAGGCGCTGAGCCTCAACCGGGCTCAGCCTGTGGCTGCGCTGACCTTGCATAATCTGATTGCGCAGGCTGTTCAGGCGATCCCGAAAATCTGTGGTGGCGCGCATGTCCATGCGTTGCATGGCGGGATGGTCATTATGGCCCATAGGGGCCGCATTGGCGCTCAGGCTTGCGGCGCTTAAGCTTGCGGTCATGGCGATGATGGCGATCAGGGTTTTTGTGGCGTTTTTCATGGTGGCAGTCCTTAGAACATATGGCGTCGCTTGATTGCGGCGATTACCCATATAAACATGCGGCCCTTGAGCCGGACATGAACGGTGCGGTTCATTTTGGGTAAAGCCGGAGGGCGGAAATTCGCCGCAAAAAGCAGGTTTGTTTTGGCACGGCCTTGGGCGATAAGGTGTTAAGTGAG
>JBAWDM010000337.1:0-1945 GCA_049590735.1 Asticcacaulis sp.
AAAGGGCGCGGCGGCCGGTCGGCCTTGCCAAAGCCTTGTAAAAGGCTTTGGAGGTTGGCTTTTTTCATAAGAGTATACGCGCCAAAGGGCGCGGCGGCCGGTCGGCCTTGCCAAAGCCTTGTAAAAGGCTTTGGAGGTTGAATTCTACGAAAGAAGTTATGCGTTTCGTAAGAGGTTGCACGCCAAAGGGCGCTACGGCCAAACATGCTTAGGTTCTGGAGCTTAATCCCCGAAGCGACTGTCTTTCGGCCTCAAACCTAAGCAAGTCCTGCGCCAGGGTGATGACCTGATCAGCCTTAAGCGCCTCAGGATTAACCTGCCCCTCTATACCGTGTCTGGCGTATATAGGCTGCGTTTCGGAAGTGCGGACATATCCGCCCATGGCCCAGTCTTTAAAGTCACGACTTTGAATTTCGCGCCGATCAATAAGGACAATAGTACCGTGACGCTCATCCGCACAAATTCGACGATAGGTTCGCTCTATGTCGGCTTTATTCCCTTCCAGAATTTGTAAAAAATTGGTCTTATCAAAGATAAGAAAGCCCGTTAAGCGATCACGAACATTATTGGCTTCTGAAACCTCAAGAATGTTGCGCACCAGATTGATGGAAGCATTTTTATTGTCAGCAAGATGGCTGTAGTAGATTAATTGAGTAAGCATTCCTGAACTCCACGTAACGGGCACCAAAGAAGGAAACTAATCTTAAAAAAGTTAAATTACAGTGCCAGAAATCATGCCGGTAAAGTATCATAGCCATGTGCCGGTTTGACACCATCGGCTGCACAAACCGCATTTTGAAACGGTTTAACCTAAAAACACATTTGTCCGACATTATGGTTGACGCCTGCGGGCGTTAATGGCATCTCAACCTTATAAATTATAAGCGGCGCAAAGTCGCCGCAGGGAGGTCATGTAATGAAACCGATACTCAGTTTGCGCAATATAGCTGTTGCGTCCTTAGCCTTAATCATGGGGGCCACGCAGGGCTTAGCCGCAACCCCCGCCAGCCGGGTCGTTCAGGCCGACCTGTCACAGGAATTAGGGGCGCATTCGTCTGTGCCCTTAGAAGTGGTGGGTGCCGGACGGGCCGCAGAAGGCCTGCGCGCCGACTGGCAGGGTTTCCTCGATGAAGGCGGTACAGCCGGCACGATTATCGATCCGAACCCGGAACGGGTCAGTGGCCGGATGCAACATTCACGTGAATTGATGAATGCGTCGCCGCTCAAGAATCTGCAATTGCATTTCACCGAATGGAGTTCATCCTATACGCCGACCGATTACATGCATGATCAATATCATCAGGCCAGTTTCATCCTGAATGTCGTGAAACGCGCCACGCCCTATGTCGATTCCTTGTCCTATTGGACCTTCACCGACATTTTCGAAGAAAACGGTCCGCGCTTTACGCCTTTCCACGGCGGGTTCGGCATGATGAATCTTCAGGGCATCAAGAAGCCGTCCTTCCATGCTTTCAAATTCCTCAGCCGCCTGGGTGATACGGATGTCAAAAGCAATGACACCCAGTCCTGGATCACCAAGTCAAAAGACGGCTCGGTACAGGCGCTGGTCTGGGATTATTCACCTGTTGTGCCGCCCAAGGGACAAACCGATCAGGTCTTCTACAAAAAAGAATTGCCCACGACCGATAAGGGTAATCTGGCGCTGGATATCGCCAATGTCGCTGATGGCAAATACCGCTTGGATATCTATAAGATCGGTTACAAGGAAAACGACCCCTTCACGGCCTATGTCGAGATGGGATCGCCTAATCAACTGACGCGGGCGCAAGTGGACTATCTAAAAAGCATCAGCAACGAAAAACCAGCCTCAACGGAAGTTGTCTCCGTCGAAAATGGTCACTTCAAACATGCCATGCCATTGCGCGCCAATGACTGTTTCGAATTTGTCCTGACGCCGCTTAATTAAAGCAAGTTGATCTAACAC
>JBAWDM010000338.1:0-5810 GCA_049590735.1 Asticcacaulis sp.
GGGTCTGAGTACGTTTCAGGGCGGCACGCGCCAGGTTGGCCTGAGCCTCTGCGGCGACGGCGGCCTGGTCATAGGCGCCGGTTTGCAGGTTGAGCCTCTGGTCCTGTACGAAGCCGATCACCTGCCCCTGCTTTACCATGTCGCCTTCGCGCACCTTAAGGCTGGTCAGAATGCCGGAGACACGCGCCGTTGCTTCACCGGTCTGGCGCGTGGTCAGGGTGGCGGCGAGCGGCTTAACATCGTCGATCGTCCGGGCTGCAATGTGCAGAGTCGGGCCTTTGTAGGCGGTCACCGCCGGGGCGGGTTCCTTCCGGTCGCACGAGGCCAGCCCCATGCCTGATAAGGCAAAGGCTATGGCGATAATGGACCTGTTTCGCAGGATTTGGCCTGTCCTCAGCATATAATGCACCCCTTTTATTATGTTATATTATCGGATGGTCGGCAGGCCGTGGGCCTTCCACGCGGCGATGCCACCGGCCAGATGATGATCAATTGACAGGCCACGCTTGCGGCACAGCGTCACTGCCCTGACGGAGCGCATTCCGCTGGCGCAGTGCATGACGACCCGCTTGCCATCGGCATCCGGCAGCTTCGCGGTTTCCAGCCGTGACAGGGGAATACTGACCGCGCCCTTAATGCGCTCGGCATTATGCTCGTTCAGTTCTCGAACATCAACCAGGACGATCTCACCCTTTTCCATGCCCTCACTGACTTCGGCAGGGGTGAGATTTTTGACGGTGAATAGACTGAACATATAGGACTCCTGACAGAACATAAAAAAAATAATTTGTAATTTCGACATTGCGAATATAAGGTAGTGTTAAATCAAGGTCAAGGCGCGTCTTCTAATCAAAGCAGACCGTCATGCGCGGAGGAAGCAAATGGCAAATATATCTCAGCCTCGGATTATAATTCTGGGTGCCGGTCTCGGCGGCACTATTGCGGCGTTTGAAATTAAAGAGGCTGTAGGCGACAAGGCCGAGGTCGTGGTCGTCAATAAGGGCGATACCTATCATTTTGTGCCATCTAACCCGTGGGTGGCCGTAAGCTGGCGCACCCGCGAAGCCATTGAGGTCAAGCTCGCGCCCATTTTCAAAAAGAAGAACATTACTTTTTATAGTACCGGCGCAAAAAAGGTCGAGCCTGAGCAAAACCGGCTCCGCCTTTTTGATGGCTCAGAGGTAACCTATGACTATCTGGTGATTGCTACCGGCCCGGAACTGGCCTTTGATGAGATTGAGGGCTTAGGGCCTCAGGGCTTCACTTCATCGGTCTGTCATGTGGATCATGCGGTTGAGGCGGCCAAAGCTTTTGATGCGCTGGCGGCCCACCCGCAACCCGTCATTATTGGCGCGGTTCAGGGAGCGTCCTGCTTTGGGCCGGCCTATGAATTTGCCATGATTGTCGATACCGAACTGCGCAAGCGCAAGGTGCGCGATCAGGTGCCAATGACCTTTGTGACCTCAGAACCCTATGTCGGCCATCTGGGTCTGGACGGGGTGGGTGACACGAAGGGCCTGCTTGAGTCCGAAATGCGCAACCGCCATATCAAATGGATCGTCAATGCGAAGGTAGCGAAGGTCGAGGCCGGTCATATGTTCGTTGAGGAACTGACGGAAGATGGCGCGCACAAGGCGGATCACGACCTGCCATTCGGTTTTTCAATGATGCTGCCGGCGTTTCGCGGCGTAGAAGCCGTTGCAGGCGTAGACGGACTTGTCAATCCGCGCGGCTTTATTCTGATCGACAAGCACCAGCAAAACCCGACCTATCGAAATGTGTTTGGTCTGGGTGTCTGCGTGGCCATTCCCCCCATGGGCAAGACGGCGGTGCCGGTTGGCGTACCCAAGACAGGCTTCATGATTGAATCCATGTGTACAGCAATTGCCCACAATCTGAAGGATATTTTAGCGGGTAAGTCACCCACGCATCAGGCCACATGGAACGCCATCTGTCTAGCCGATTTTGGCGACGGCGGCGTAGCCTTCTTCGCCCAGCCTCAGATCCCGCCGCGCAACATAAACTGGTCATCTTCCGGCAAGTGGGTACACATGGCGAAGGCCGCCTTTGAAAGTTACTTCATCGGGAAGGTCAAGGCGGGTAAAAGCGAGATGTTTTTTGAAAAGATGGCCCTCGATCTTATGGGCGCACACAAGTTGAAAGAGGAGAAGTTACATTGACCGTTGAACGCGCTGTCTTTGCATTTGCAGGATTCATGGTCCTGCTGAGCGTTGCCCTCACCCAATGGGTCAGTCCATATTTTATATGGTTGACTGTTTTCGTAGGCGCCAACCTCCTTCAGTTCGCTTTCACGAAATTCTGCCCAGCCGCGATGGTGTTCAAAGCCATGGGCCTGAAGCCGGCCGGTCAGAAGTAAAAGTCCTGTGCAAGCAACAACCCGAACAGGTTCTAATAATCAGAATATCTAGCGCAAGACATTAGCGGCAAAGAACGCCCTATGGCAGACAGGTTTATCAAGGCCTTTTTCGATGATCGCGAGGGACGGTTTCCACCCGCCACGGCAAACGTTAATTAGTATTCATTATATACTCTAACCGGTAACAGTGAAAGCCAATGCCGAGGCGGCCGATAAGGACATAGTCTGAATTTCAACGGCCCCCGATGGGCCATGCAAAGGAGAAGCGAATGTTTCGAGTCAATGAAGCTAATTGGGATCGGATTATTCGGGTCGTAGTGGGACTGGGGATCATATCTCTGGCCTTTATCGGCCCCAAAACGCCATGGGCGTATCTTGGACTCCTGCCATTGATAACGGGAATCATCGGCTTTTGTCCTGCCTACGCTCTGCTCGGCATTAGGACATGCCGGATAAAATGAGCGACTGTCAATACAATCGTCCGCGAAGCTATGCGCCGTTACAAAAAAGACTGATAGCGGGATCCGGTTCGCTCTGGCGGCGATCAGACCTGAGTGCAGGGGCAGGAGAGGTCCATGGAGAACTGGCTCGGTGAAGTTATCGCATCCGTCGGGTCGGGGAGCCTCGTCGGCTTCAGCCTCGGCCTTATCGGTGGCGGCGGCTCCATTCTGGCGACGCCTCTACTTCTTTATGTCGTCGGGATAAAAGATCCGCACATGGCGATAGGCACAGGTGCGCTGGCGGTATCGGCCAATGCTTATGCCGGGCTGATCGGCCACGCCAGACGCGGCACGGTCTGGTGGCGGTGCGCGCTGGTGTTCGGGCTTGTCGGCACCATAGGCGTCCTGGCGGGATCGACGCTTGGCAAGGCCGTGGGTGGCCAGACGCTTCTGTTTCTCTTCGCCTTTGTCATGCTTGCGGTTGGCGTGGCCATGCTGCGCCCGCGCCGTGAGACTGACGGCGTCGCCCGGACGGTCGATGGCCGAATGTGTTTTCTGACCGGCGCCGTTGCCCTGGCATCCGGCTTTGCGTCGGGCTTTTTTGGCATTGGCGGCGGCTTTCTGATTGTGCCAGGGCTCATTCTGGCAACCGGAATGCCCACGATTAACGCGGTAGGCACATCTTTGTTCGCGGTTGGGACATTCGGCCTTGTGACGGCCCTGAACTACGCCCTGTCAGGATGGGTGGACTGGCTGGTCGCGGCAGAATTTATCGCCGGGGGCATTGGCGGCGGCTGGCTGGGCACTGCGCTGGCCGCGCGGCTGTCTGTCAATAAAAATGCGCTCAACCGAATATTTGCCGGTTTAATTTTTGTGGTCGCCATCTATGTCCTGTACCGAAGCGCCAGCAGCCTGTTTGGCAAATGAGGCCACGAACACGAGGATCCGTATGACCATTTCTCAGGATACTGCGCCCAATCGGATTCCCTGGCCGCCGGTCATCTATGGGCTGGCGCTCGGCGCGAGTTGGGCCCTGCAAGAATTCGTGCCGGTCTGGCACCTGCATATCCCGCTGTGGTGTCGCACCCTGGGCGCACTATTTATCGTGCCGGGGCTTGTTCTGGATTTCGGCGCCATGCTGGCGCTGCACCGTGCCAGAACCACCATCCTGCCCAATCGCGCTGCCTCGCATCTCGTGACCGCCTGGCCGTTTTCGCAGTCGCGCAATCCTATCTATCTTGGCAATACGCTCGTCATTGCCGGTCTGAGCCTTGCCCTCGCATGGCCCTGGCTTTTGCTGATGACGGTTGTGAGCACAGGTCTGGTGGGCCAACTGGCCATTGCCCGCGAAGAGCGCCATCTGGCGGCAAGGTTTGGTGATGACTGGCGGGAATATTGCGCCACGACGCCGCGCTGGATCTGGTGGTTCTGACGCATCTTTCGGGGAGCGATCTAGTCTGGCTTTCGGGCAATGAAATCGATCAGGGCGGAGCGGCCATTGTGGCCTGCCCCTTCCGTCAGATCGGCCTCATACGATGTCAGGCGGTGGATTTGCCAGCCTGCAAAATCCGATGTCAGCAGGGCCTCCGTATAGAGGTTCTCGACCTGCGAGGGGCCGCCCGTCTTGTATTCGAGCTGTTTGGGCGTGTAACCGTGCAGCAGTATCAGGCCGCCGGGCCGGATTGCGCCTTTGATACCGTTGAATATTTCCGTTCGGAAGGACGGATCGGCAAACTGGATAAAGACGGCGATGACGGCATCAAACCGGCTCTGCGGCCAGGCCCAGCCATTCAGATCCACCTGACGAAAATCGACCGATACGCCTTTGCTGGCGGCCAGGGTTCGGGCTTTTGCCAGCGCCACCGTCGAATAATCGGAGGCTGTGACCTTGTGGCCCAGTCCGGCCAGATAGGTGCTGTTGCGGGCTTCACCGTCGGCGGGGAGAAAAACCTCACGGGCAGGCGCGAGCCCAGAAGTGAGCCCCGAAGTAAGCCCCGAAGTAAGCCAATGCGCATTTGCTTTCACAAAGGCGCTCGGTTCGGTACCGAACAGATAGTCGGTCCGGTCAAAGCGACTGTTCCAGGGATTTGGCGGAAGATCAGAGGCATTTTTGGTCATTCGGCAATCCTACAGCTCCAGGCATGAACAGGCAAGGCGGGCACACCCTCAAAATGGCGCGGCGCGCGCTTTGGCTACGGCCTGAGTAAAGCCGTCATAATCAAGGGCGGTGGCGCGGTATCCGCCAATCAGGAAGGTCGGCGTTCCGGTCAGGCCCAGGGCGTCGGCCTGAGCGCCATTGCTGGCGATGAGGGCGTCGATGTCGCGGCGATGGGTCTTCAGGTCGTTTTGCAGCCGCGTCATATCTATACCCGCCTTGCGCAAGGCGGCAAACATCTGGTCTCTTGTGACATGACTGCCCGGTATTGCCATCATCGCCTCATGGGCCTTGACATAGTGCCCCTGGTATTTCGCCGCTAAGGCCAGTTGTGCGCCGTCCATTGAGGTGGCACCGATGACCGGCCAGTCCTTGTAAACCAACCGTATATCGTGATCTTCCCTTACGATCCGGTTGAGGGCAGGTGCGCTTTGTTTGCAGTAGGGGCAGTTGTAGTCCATGAAGGCGACGATCGTCAGCTTGCCCTCGGGATTGCCGCCGACCGGGGCGGCGGGATCGTTCAGGATCAGGTCTTTTGTGACGGGTTGGGGTTGAGCCCCGACCACAACGGGCAGGGCCAGGGCAGTCAGGGCAATAGTGGCGGTGGCCATCAACTGGCGGCGCGAGATAACGAACAATTGAACACTCCAGGCAGATATGTCGGATAAGTGAGTTTGAAACGGGCACCTTAAGGCTGGCTTAAGCTTGGCCAATAAATGTCCGCTGCGGATAAAATGGTAAGGAACGACATGCGCGCGCTTGTGGTCGAAGATGATCCCGTCCTGCTGAATGGTCTTGAGGTCGGGCTGGGTCTGGCCGGTTTCGCCGTGACCGGTGC
>JBAWDM010000339.1:0-9166 GCA_049590735.1 Asticcacaulis sp.
GGCGTATCATTGAAAATCGGAAATTTCGAAATGCTGAGACCGTGGCTTGAGCCGTTTAATTCAGCCGAAGCTAATCGCCAAATATTGGCTGAAGCCGCTATCGCCCGTGAAGCACGATCCAAAATTAAACGCGGAACCGATGCCTATAAAAACCTCTGCGTCACGTCCGTCACTGTCAACACTGAGCGTTGAAATAGTCGCATTGTCGATCCGAACGCATGCATCTATTTGCGATTGATTTTCAGTCGCGTAAAATGCGCGTTGAACAAATGGCACGCACTGCGCACAAACTCAAAAAAAGAAACCAATAGGCTGAAATGTCTTGTTCCTTTTCGTGAACAAAAAAAGACGGAAACTTTTGAAGTTTTAATATAATAACAGTTACTTATGTTATTTTTTCAAGGGACTAGGAATTACACCCATACCTCGCCGCATAAAAATAACCCTTTTGCCGTCAAGGCTTACATAGACGAAAACAAATAAGACGTTTAGAACCCAAATTATCCGCCTTTAAGGCATTGCGCGCGCCTGTGAGAAACCCTGTGCGTCCTCACACTACGCGCCATCTTAAATGAGGCTCTGCCATCGTGGCAGGCCGGCGGTTTACACGAGAAAGATCTGTTTATCATGTCTTCCCTAAATAGCTTTAATGCCAAGGCCGAGCTTACAGTCGGTGATAAAACCTACACCTATTATGATCTGAAAGTCGCTGAGGCCAATGGCTTAGACGGCGTGTCCCACCTGCCCGCCTCGCTTAAGGTGCTGCTGGAAAACCTGTTGCGTAACGAAGATGGCGACACCGTCAAGGCTGACGACATCCGCGCCATGGCCGCCTGGGTTCAAAACAAGGGTACGGTTGAGCACGAAATCTCCTTCCGTCCCGCCCGCGTTTTGATGCAAGACTTTACCGGTGTGCCCGCCGTTGTCGATCTGGCCGCCATGCGCGACGCCATGGTCAAGCTGGGTGCTGATCCGGCCAAGATTAACCCGCTCAACCCGGTCGATCTGGTTATTGACCACTCGGTCATGGTTGATAATTTCGGCCACGCTGATTCGGCGGCTAAAAATGTTGATCGCGAATATGAGCGCAATATCGAACGCTACAACTTCCTGCGTTGGGGCTCTTCGGCCTTTAACAATTTCCGCGTTGTGCCCCCAGGCACCGGCATCTGCCATCAGGTGAACCTCGAATATCTGGCGCAGACTGTCTGGACGGCTGTGGCCGATGGCGGAGACGTGGCCTATCCGGACACAGTTGTCGGCACCGATTCACACACCACCATGATCAACGGCCTGTCGGTTCTGGGTTGGGGTGTTGGCGGCATCGAAGCCGAAGCGGCCATGCTGGGCCAACCCATCCCCATGCTGATCCCCGAAGTCGTCGGCTTCAAAATGACCGGCAAGCTGCCCGAAGGGGCCACCGCCACTGATCTGGTGCTGACCGTCACGCAAATGCTGCGGAAAAAAGGCGTGGTCGGCAAGTTCGTTGAATATTACGGCGACGGCATTGCCAATCTGACCCTCGAAGATCAAGCCACCATCGCCAATATGGCGCCGGAATATGGTGCGACCTGCGGCTTCTTCCCTGTGTCGCAACCGACCATCAACTATCTGGCCGAAACGGGCCGCACGCCAGAGCGCGTAGCGCTGGTTGAGGCCTATGCCAAGGCACAAGGCCTGTGGCTGGATCCGTCCGTTGAGCCTGTCTTTACGGACACGCTTGAGCTTGAACTCGACTCCGTTCTGCCATCTTTGGCTGGCCCGAAACGTCCGCAAGACCGCGTTTTGCTGTCCGATGCGGCGTCTGCCTTTAACACCTCGCTGCAAGGCGAATTTGGCAAGGCAGGTGACGAAGATAAACAAGTCGCCGTTGCTGGGGCTGACTATACGGTCGGCCACGGCGATGTGGTCATTGCTGCCATTACGTCCTGCACTAACACCTCCAATCCTTCGGTTCTGATTGCCGCCGGTCTTGTGGCCCGTAAGGCGCGCGCACTGGGTTTGACAGTAAAGCCCTGGGTTAAGACCTCGCTGGCACCCGGCTCGCAGGTCGTCACTGACTATCTGAACTCGGCGGGTCTTACCGAAGACCTGAACGCCATGGGCTTTAATCTGGTCGGTTATGGCTGCACCACCTGTATCGGCAATTCCGGCCCCCTGCCCGAAGCCATCTCGGCCGCCGTCAATTCCGGCGATCTGGTCGCAGCCTCGGTGCTTTCCGGTAATCGCAATTTCGAAGGCCGCGTCAATCCGGATGTCCGTGCCAACTATCTGGCCTCACCGCCTCTGGTGGTGGCCTATGCTCTGGCCGGCTCGATGAAGATTGACCTGATCAATGAACCGCTGGGCACGGGCAGCAATGGCGAACCTGTCTTCCTGAAGGACGTCTGGCCCACCACGCAGGAAGTGGCCGACCTGCAACGTAAGCACGTTACCAATGCCATGTTCGCTGAGCGTTATTCCGATGTCTTTAAGGGCGATGAACACTGGCAGGCTATTCCGGTCGCCGGTGGCCAGACCTATGGCTGGGACGCCAACTCGACCTATGTGGCCAACCCGCCTTATTTTGACGGCATGACCATGATCCCGGACAAGGTGACCGATATTGTCGAAGCCCGTGTTCTGGGTGTCTTTGGCGATTCCATCACCACCGACCATATTTCACCGGCGGGTTCGTTCAAGGCCGCCTCACCGGCTGGTCAGTATCTGATCGCGCGCGGCGTGCCCGTCTCTGAGTTCAATGGTTACGGCGCGCGTCGCGGCAACCACGAAGTGATGATGCGCGGCACCTTCGCCAATATCCGCATCCGCAACAAGATGGTGCCGGAAATCGAAGGCGGCGTCACCAAGCACTTCCCGTCGGGCGATATCATGCCCATCTATGATGCCGCTATGCGCTACCAAAGCGAAGGCCGCAATCTGGTGGTGTTCGCCGGCAAAGAATACGGCACAGGATCGTCGCGTGACTGGGCTGCCAAGGGCACGCGCCTTTTGGGCGTGCGCGCCGTTATCGCCGAATCGTTTGAGCGTATTCACCGTTCCAATCTGGTGGGCATGGGTGTTCTGCCGCTCCAGTTCAAGGTTGATGGCTGGGCCAAGTTGGGCCTGACCGGTGAGGAAATCGTCACCATCCGTGGTCTGGAAAATATCTCGCCGCGCGCTGAGCTGATTGTCGAGCTGTTCCGCGCGTCGGACGGCAAGGTAGCCCGCTTCCCTGTGCGTTGCCGCATTGATACGCCGACCGAGCTGGAATATTACCGCAATGGGGGCGTCCTGCCCTATGTGCTGCGTAATCTGGCTCGTGAAGTGCCAGAAGCGGCGGAAACCGAGGCATAGGCTTTGGTGCATCGCTAAAAAAATCAGCCCTTCGGTTTTCCAACCGGAGGGCTTTTTTCTGCCCTGTAAGGCGGTGGAGGTGGCGCGGCTTAGTCCGCGACGGGGGGAGCATCTTGCTTTCCACTGTCAGCCCCCCTAAAACCGACCTCATGAAAAACCGCAATCTGATCATCGTCGTTCTGGGCCTCGCCTCGGCTTTTTTTGCGGTCATGCTCAACCTTGTCAGCAATCTCAATCCGGCTAGCGCAAACACGCTGATCCTTGAGGCCGCGATTGCCGCCGTCATCGCGCTTATTTGCGGCATCATCACCTTCCGCAGAGGTGGAGGCGCGCGCTTTCTGGCTATTGCCATGATCGGCCCTTCCGTTTTTGTGCTGGCCGATTTAGCCATGCGTCTGGCCTTGTTTTTAAAATTCGACGGCTAATACTGCCATTTTCAGACCCCGCTGTGACGACAGTGCCAAAACCCTTATGTTTGAGAACGCACATGACCCGGCCCATTACCTTTTACACCCATCCCATATCCGGCAATGCTCACCGCGTCGAATTGACCTTACGGGCACTTGATCTGCCTTTTGAGCCGCAGCTCATTGACCTGCGGGCCAAAGAACAAAAGACGGGTGCCTATCTGGCGCTCAATCCTTTCGGACAGGTGCCGGTCATCAAAGACGGGGATACGGTCATTTATGATTCAGTGGCCATCCTGACCTATCTGGGCCTCACCTATGATAAAGACGGTCGCTGGCTGCCGCGCGACCCAAAACTCTTCTCAGAGATCATGATGTGGCTGGCCAAGACCGCCGGCCCCGTCAGTGCCGGGCTGGCCACGGCGCGCCGTATCAATCTGTTTAATGCGCCGGCGGATCTGACCTCGGCGCAAACCATCGGGTCGGCGTTTATGACCCATCTCAATACGCATTTAACAGGGCGCGACTGGCTGGTTGGCGACAGCGCCTCACTGGCCGATCTGGCCCTGTACGGCTATGTTGCCCATGCCCCCGAAGGCGGCGTTTCGCTGACGGCGTTTAGCCATGTCACCTCATGGCTTGAGAGAATCGAGGCCTTGCCCTTTTTCACCCCTATGCCCCGATCGAAGGTCGGGCTTTGGGCAGAACAGACGTAAAGGCATAAAAAAAACGCTGCTACGGAGGGACTTCGTAGCAGCGTCAGAGATAAAATCAGGGAGGAAACTCAAATAAAATCAATGTCGACCAAGGACTGTTCACTTAAATCCCCAAGGCTGAGGGGGGGGCAGTTCAGGACGAGGACTTAAGGACAATTGCCTTGGCCGACAGTCAGATAATGACGGGGGATACGGGCGGCCAAAGGGCTAAAATAAGGTCTTATTTTGTTGCTTTTGTACGTTTTTCATAAAGGCCTGACAATGTGACTTGCGCGATCAGGCGGCTTAAGGCGTAATTGCCGGGATGAGTGTCTGCGGAGTTCGCGCTTATGGGTGTTGAGACTTTTCATAATAAAACCGGCCCCTTAAAGCCTGAGGCGGGTCCTGTCTTTTTTGAACGCAAAGAGCTGGATCAAATTCTGCGGCTCTACGGGCGGCGCGTGGCGGCCGGGGACTGGCGTGACTACGGGATTGATATGCAAAAAGAGGCCGTTGTTTTTAACGTCTTTCGACGCAGCCATGAATCCCCGCTTTACCGCATTGAAAAACGCCCGTCACTGGCGCGTAAACAAGGCGCCTTTGCCCTGTTCAATCAGGCCGGGCTGATCCTGAAACGCGGGCGGGAACTGGCCCCCTTGCTGGCGGTTCTCGATAAACCAAAATTTGATGTCTTATAACAAAAAGCCCTCCGGAATGAACCGAAGGGCTTTTTAATTTAATAGTCGAATCCGGTCTTAACGGCGACCGCCAAACAGATTCAGCAGACTTAAGAACAGGTTGATAAAGCTGACATACAGGCCAATCGCGCCAATATAGGTCAGGGCCGCACGGTGGCCGTCAGATAGTTGACCGGCCGAATAATACATGCGCTTCAGGCTTTGGGTCTGATAGGCGATCAGGGCCGAGAACAACAGAACCCCAATAGCCGACATGGCCATCATCATCAGGCCGCTTTTGAAGATAAAAGCATTGGCGATACCGGCAATGATCAGGCCCAGAACAGCGACTGAGAAGAAGCCGCCCCAACCCGTCATATTCACCTTGGTGGTGTAGCCAATCAGGCTGACCACACCAAAGGTGGCGGCCGTAATAAAGAAGATGTTGGCGATAGAAATGCCGGTATAGAGCAGGAAGATGGACGACAAGGACACGCCCATAACCGCCACAAACACCCAGTAAAAAGCACCGGACACCTTGGCATCCAGACCATTCATAAAGCGGCCGGAGATAAAGCTGAGGCCCAGCGGTGCAAAGGCAAAAATCCAGCCCAGCGCAGTATAGCCGGTGATGTAGCCGTCACGCATATTGTACAAAAGACCCGCCACAGACGGTGTATTGGCAACAGCCCAGGCCATAGCGCCGGTCATGACCAGACCCAGCGCCATTTTTTGATAAATGCCGAGCAGGAAGTTGCGCAGGCCCATATCGCGTTCCATCTCAACGGTGGAAGGCATAGGGACGGATCGGGTATCCATGTCGTTCATAGGTTTAAAACCCCTGTTAAAATGTTCTGACGCCTCTGGACTTGCAGGGGCGATCTTCCGATAATATGGGACTTCGTCTTGTTTCTGACAAGAGGCTATATTGGATAGCCGCCGACTTTGATCCACAAAGCGAAATCCGATAGAAAAATCATGAGACTGCGTTCTGTTTTATTCGTGCCGTGTGGCAATCCTAAGGCCATGGCCAAGGCGGCAACACTGACATGTGATGCTCTGATTTTCGACCTTGAAGATGCGGTGGGTGACAGTGAGCGTAAGGCCGCGTTACTGGCCCTCAGTGAGGCACTTAAAAGACCCATTGTCGCCAAAAATGTGCTGGTACGGCTTCATCCCCTGCATCTTGACGCCATCCATGAGGCGCTCGATGGCGTGGCCATAGACGGGCTGGTCGTGCCTAAGGTGGGAGACCCTGATGATCTCGCACCAATCCGTAAGCTTTGGCCCGACATGGCTGTGTGGGCCATGATCGAAACCGCCAGAGGCGTAGCGAACCTGCGGGATATTGCCACATGCGGCCTCACAGGCCTGATCGCGGGCCCTAATGATTTGCGCAAAGACCTGCGCACGCGGCCCATGCCGGAGCGTCAGGA
Source organism: Asticcacaulis sp. (assembly GCA_049590735.1). Lineage (GTDB taxonomy): Bacteria > Pseudomonadota > Alphaproteobacteria > Caulobacterales > Caulobacteraceae > Asticcacaulis. The sequence goes on from JBAWDM010000339.1 coordinate 6,552, forward strand.
CATTCTGCTGGCCCTGTCGCAAATCGTACTACATGGCCGCGCCAATGACCTTTTCGTTCTGGACGGTGTCTATAATAATTTCCGCGACGAGGGAGGATTTTCTGCCGAATGCCAGCAGGGCCGCAGCCTCGGCTTTGACGGCAAGACCCTCATCCATCCGGCACAGATTGACACCGCCAAAGCTGCCTTTAGCCCCTCTGAGACTGAAATCGCGTGGGCAAAGGCCGTGATCAGCGCCTTTGACGGCAATCCAGCCGGCGTTTTGTCGGTGAGTGGTGAAATGGTGGAACGCCTGCATCTGGAACAGGCAGAAGCGATATTAGCCCGCGCGGTTTAAATAGGCCTCTGAGCGCATTTCCTCCAAGCGCGACACGGTGCGTTCAAACTCAAACGCGCCATCACCTGCCGGATAAAGTTGCGAGGGTTCAGCCTCAGCCAGAATAACCGTCCTGACCGAGCCTTCATAGAGTGCATCAATCAGGGTCACGAACCGCTTCGCTTCGTTGCGGTTTTCAGGCGTCAGCACCGGCACACCCTCGATAAACACCGTGGTAAACCGCTCCGCTAAGGCGAGATAATCGGCAGGCCCGTTATTGGCCGCGCATAGCTCTTTGAAACTTGCCCTGAGCATGGGCCCCGCCACGCGGGCAAAGCGCAAGATGCGGTCATTGACCGTCAGCACCGCCTCCATTTCGGTCATCAGGTGTTTCATGTCCTTCCACAAGGCATTAAAGCCGGCCTCGGCCTCAGGCGCGCCGACCGGACAAAACCAGGTTTGGGCACCCCTCAACCGATCCATACGAAAATCCTTGGGTCCCGCCACCTGCACAAGCTTTGTGCGCGTCTTGATCATGTCAATAAAGGGCAGGATGTGTTCGCGGTTCAGGCCATCCTTATACAGATCGTCCGGCGGGCGGTTGGAGGTCGCCACCAGAATGACCTTGCGGGCAAACAGGGCCTCAAACAGCCGCGACAGAATCGTGGCATCGGCAATATCGGTGACCTGAAACTCATCAAAGCACAAAAGCTGCGTTTGACTGGCGATCAGACGGGCCACAGGCGCGATTGGGTCATCACCCTTATGGGTGCCGAAATTGATCTGGCGCGTTTTGATGTCACTTTCACGCCATATTCGGATCAAATGGTGGACGTCGGCCATAAAGGCATGAAAATGCACACGGCGGCGACTGATCTTGCGAATATTATTATAGAACAGATCCATCATCATGGACTTGCCACGTCCGGGCGGCCCCCACATATACAGCCCGCAGACACGCGGATGGATAAAGAGCAGACGCCGCCACAAGGCGCGGCTCTGGCGAATACGGCGCTCAAGGACGACCAGTGCTTCAATGGCCGCTTTTTGCGCCGGATCAGGCACGATCTCACCTGATGATAGCAGGCGTTTATATTCTGCTTTAATCTGGGGCATGAGCCTATCTTATTAAGCGCCTGAACGGGGCCATTTACAGTTCCTGTTCGACATAAACTTAGCAAACAGACTTCAATATCACCTTAAGATAAATGCTGCATGTGCGTAAAGCTATTCCGGACATTTACAGGCACCTGGATATTTGTTTCGCCACCTGAATGCCGTGTGCGCAGGCCGTGGCAACGCAGGGATGCCAGTAATTGGTCACCTCACCGCAGGCATAGATGTTTGAAATACTGGTAAGACCGTCCCGATCTACGCGCACATAACCATCCGTCATATCCGGCGCGATCCCCGATGGCACAACAGCCTCAAAACCGTACATAATGCCAAACACATCAAACGCCTCATCATTCACCATCATGGACTGCTGGTCGGCTTTAAAGTGGCCTACCACCACCGGCACATCCGGTATGGCCTCCTGCAACAATTTTTGTGCTCTGGGTGGCGTGCGCGTGAAAATCACCGGATCTCCGCCACGATCGCGCACAAAGCGCGCCTGATCAAAAGCGTTATCGCCGCCACCCAAGATGGCCACACGCTTATCGGCCACATCAAGCGCTTCCATCGGCAAACCCGGCCCGATAGCGACCCGATCCGTGGCCTGAAATCCGGCTGAGCGTGGCCGCGTACCCGTGGCGATGACCAGACAGGTGGCCGCAAAGTCACCTTGCGAGGTTGTGACCTTATGTCCTTTCGCCGTGACCGACAGGACGAGGCAATTCAGTCGGATATCAATCGCCTCGGTTTCAGCATGCTCAGCAAGTGAGGCCGCAACCTGCTGGCCCGTCAGCCCCTGCACGCCCGGTATCCATAGATTTTCATAAGGGCTCAGGGTCTGAAGCCCCCCCAGCCGATCCGAAGCCTCAAGCAGCACGGCGGCCACGCCCAGCTTTTTCAGCCATATCGCGCAGGCGATACCGGCGGGGCCGCCACCTATGATGATAACCTGGGTCTGCATAAGATCTTTCAAAAAGCTAAGGGTTGTCACATCGGCGCACAATCACGTGAACGTATCCAGAAATAAAGAATCCATATGAAACTGAGCTATTAAATTAACACAATTTGTGTATCTTTATTACAAGGCCCGAATCAGTATGGGTTACGAGCCGCGTGTCGGGAGGGACACCTGAAATGAGACTGTTGTGCGTTGAAAGCAATTTGACTCTGCGTAAAATGATAG
>JBAWDM010000340.1:0-4737 GCA_049590735.1 Asticcacaulis sp.
CAGAGGAGGCTTTGTTTTATCTGAACAACCATGTGCAGACCTATAAGCAACAGCTTGTTTTAACAACACAAAACCAGCCAATTGTGTGGGATGTAAAACTGCCCGATCTGGCCTCGCGCTTAAACGCCACGCGCCTGATGACCCTGCCTGAGCCCGACGAAGACCTGCTGGTGGCCATACTCAATAAGCTGTTTGCCCAGCGCGCCATATCGCCCTCACCGGACTGTATCGACTATTTGGTTCGTCGCATGGAACGATCCGTCAGTGCCGCACAAAAAATTGTCACAGAACTGGAGCATTATGCCAACGGACGTGCGTTTAATCGCGCACTGGCGCGTGACTATTTCGAACACGATACGGGCACATTGTTTGAAACGTGACGCTAAACCTTCTTATTCTCATTCGACAGTTCTTAAGATCTTAAGCGCTAATATCGACATAACGCCCCTCAAGTGATGCAAGATGATTGACTCAAATATCGGCCAAAACCTTACCGACACGACACCGGCAGCAGATACGGCCGGCTCAGGCTCTGTCGCATCACAGATAGACTTTACCACAGACGCCCCGCTTGACCCTTCGCTCTATATCAACCGCGAGCTGTCGTGGCTGGCCTTCAATCAGCGCGTCATCGAAGAAGCGAAAAACCCGCGCCATCCCCTGCTGGAGCGTCTGCGTTTTCTGTCGATTTCGGCCAACAATCTCGATGAATTCTACATGGTACGTGTCGCCGGCCTGCAGGGACAGGTGCGCGAAGGCGTGCGCGTCCTCAGTGGCGATGGCCATACGCCGCATGAGCAACTGGAACTAGTCAACAGTGCCGCCAGCGAGCTTATGAATCGTCAGCAGGCCATCTGGTCGCATATACGTCATCAATTGCACGATCAGGGCCTGAATCTACTGTCCGACAAGGATATCAACAAAACCGACACGGCCTGGCTGGAAAAGCTGTACCACACCCAGCTATTTCCGATTCTGACCCCGCTGGCCATTGATCCCGCCCATCCGTTTCCATTTATTCCTAACCTTGGTTTTTCTATTGTCCTCAAGCTGTTACGCCGCAAGGATAATAAGACCATGTATGCGCTGGTGCCCATACCCACGGGTGTGAAGCGTTTCTGGGAGGTGGAAACTACGGTTCGTAAAGCCGGTGATACAGGAGCCATCAAGCGCAAGTTTATTTCACTGGAAAACTTTGTGTCTTTGTTCCTGCATCAGCTTTTTCCGGGCTTTGATATTGTGTCACGCGGCCTGTTCCGCATTCTGCGCGATTCCGATATTGAAATGGAGGAAGAGGCCGAAGATCTGGTGCGTGAGTTTGAGGCCCTGATCAAGCAGCGCCGCTTAGGCTCGGTCGTGCGTGTCGAGATTGATTCGACCATGCCCGAAGACCTGCGCGCTTTTATTGTGGGCCACCTGCATGCCAAGGCCGAAGATGTGGTCAATATCACCGGCATTCTGGGCATGGCCGAAGTGTCGCAACTGATTCCGCGCGATCGCAATGATCTGAAATTCAAACCGTTTGAGCCGCGTTTTCCGGAACGCATCCGCGACAATGGCGGTGATGTATTCGGCGCCATTCGTGAAAAAGATATTCTGGTTCACCACCCGTTTGAAAGCTTCGATGCGGTGGTGCAGTTCCTGAAGCAATCCGCGCGTGACCCCAATGTCATCGCCATCAAACAGACCTTTTATCGCACCTCAAAAGACAGCCCGATTGTCGCTGCCCTGATTGAGGCCGCCGAACAGGGTAAGAATGTCACGGCTCTGGTTGAGATCAAGGCGCGCTTTGATGAAGAAGCCAATCTGCGCTGGGCCCGCGCCATGGAACGCGCCGGTGTCCATGTCGTCTATGGCTTTGTCGAATATAAGACCCACGCCAAACTCAGTGTGGTGGTGCGCCGCGAAGGCGAGGCCTTACGCACCTATTGCCATTTTGGTACCGGCAATTATCACCCGATTACGGCCAAAATCTATACTGACCTCAGCCTGTTTACCGCCAATCCGGAACTGGGCCGCGATGCGATGCGGGTGTTCAACTTCATTACCGGCTATGCCCGCCCGGAGATGATGGAGAAGTTGTACTTCTCACCGGTGACCTTAAAACCCGGCATTATTCACCTGATTGATCAGGAAATTGAAAATGCCAAGGCTGGTAAGCCCGCTCAGATATGGGCCAAACTCAATGCGCTGGTCGATCCCTCAATCATCAAGAAACTGTATCAGGCCAGTCAGGCCGGCGTGCAGATTGATCTGGTTATTCGCGGCATTTGCTGCCTCAGGCCCGGTGTCCCCGGCGTATCTGAAAACATCCGGGTCAAATCCATTGTTGGCCGCTTTCTGGAACATTCGCGTATTGTCTGTTTCGGCAATGGCCACACCCTGCCCTCTGATCATGCCCGCGTCTTCATCAGCAGTGCCGACTGGATGAGCCGTAATCTGGATCGGCGCGTGGAAGCTATGATTCCGATTGAAAATCCGACCGTGCACCGTCAGGTTCTGGATCAGATCATGGTAGCCAATTTTAACGATGAAGCGCAGACATGGTATCTGACCAGCAATGGCACCTATCGCCGGATTGATGTCAGCCATCTCGACAAGCCCTTCTCGGCCCATGACTATTTCATGACCAATCCCTCCCTGTCCGGTCGGGGACGTGGCGTCAAGGATCTGCCGCAGGCCTTTGATCATGTGGGCGCGCGCGAATAGATAAATCCACAGAATACAGGGTTTCATCCGTGTGCAGCCCTGGCTGTCACCGGCTTTTGCCTTGCCACAGCCGTCAATCTCTGGAATATCTCCTACACAATTTGCAGGAAACAGATCGTTTTGCCTTATAATACTGCCGTCATTGATATCGGCTCAAACTCTGTTCGTCTGGTGATTTACCGCGTTGAGGGGCGCTCTATCTGGCCGTTTTTTAACGAAAAAGTTCTGGCTGGTCTTGGCCGCGACCTGAAAACGACCGGCTGCCTCCATAAGGGCGGTATGCGCGAAAGCCTGATTGCCCTGCGCCGCTTCAAGGCCATTTTGGAAACCTATGAACTGCGTCACATCCATGCCGTCGCCACGGCTGCTATTCGTGAGGCGCAGGACGGCCCTGAGTTTGTGGAAACCGTCTTTAAACTCACCGGTTTTAATGTGCGGGTGCTGAGCGGTGCTGAAGAAGCCCACTATTCGGCTCTGGGCGTACGCTGCGGCCATCTGGAAGCCACAGGTGTTGTCGGCGATCTGGGCGGTTCCAGTCTGGAACTGATACAGCTTGAGGATCAAGATCCGGCGCACGGCATTACCCTGCCGCTGGGCCCGTTTGCCTTAGGGGCGCCTGCGCCGGTTGACCCGGTCGCCACCTATGCGCTGATCAAAGAACGTCTGGAACCCCTGCAAGGACAGTTTTCCAATACCATGTTCCATGCGGTTGGGGGTGCGTGGCGTAATCTGGCCCTGATATGGATGCAGAAGCAAAATTATCCTTTGCATGTCATTCAGCAGTTTGAACTGCCGGCCAAACAGGCCCTGTCCATTACCCAACTGATCGCCAGCCAGTCCCCGACCTCACTGGCGCGATTGCCCGGCGTGTCAAAACGGCGGCTGGAAAACATCGCCTATGCGGCTCTTGTTATGCAGGGCCTGATTGAGGTGCTGCATTTTGACACCCTGTGTTTTTCAGCCTTTGGCCTGCGCGAAGGCCTGCTTTTTGAAGCGCTGGATGAAGATCTGAAACGGCATGACCCGCTGATTTCCGGATGCGCCTCCTTGGGCACGCGACTTGGGATCAACGAAGAATTAGGCGCGGCTTTGGCCATCTGGGCCGATAGCTTTTACGCCAGCCGCCCGAACCTGGACTCTGAACGCCCCAGCCAAAGACTGATCCGCGCGGCGGCCGAATTATCCGATATCGGCGCGCGCCTGCATCCGGATCATCGCGCCGATCTGGCCTGTGATCAGGTCTTACGTGCGCCGATACCCGGGCAAAACCATGTCGAGCGCGTCTTTCTGGCCTGCGCCATCTATACGCGCTATAGCGGTGATGCTTACAACAAAGAGCCGGTTCTGGTCAGCCGCATACTGGGTGAAGATATCCTGCGACAGGCCACGCAATTGGGGCTTTTGCTCCGGCTGGGCTGCGACCTGTCGGCCAAATCCGCCCGTCTGCTGGAACATGCCCATATTAACCAGTCAGAAGATGATTTGATATTAAGCGCCAAATCAGGCTGGGAAGACCTGCTGTTGGGGGAACAGACGCGCCGCCGGGCCCGCGCACTGGCGCAGGCCTTAAAGTTGAATTTGAACATCATTACGTTTTGAACAGGGCGTGATTTTGACCACCCCAAAGCGATAAGCTAGTCCAGCTCAACGACTTCGACACGCGTCCCATTAAGCACCAGCGCCAGTTCACCGCGTTTAAGCCGCAGGGCATCTTCGCCGAACACTTTGCGACGCCAGCCATCCAGTGCCGGCACACTCGCCTTATCATCCAGCGCAATTTTTTCCAGATCGGCCACAGTCGCAATCAGTTTTGGCGCCACGCCTTCTTCTTCGCAGCGAATCCGCAGCAAAACCTTAAGCAGTTCAACGACCGAAGCCGGCACCTGCACCGGGGCTGCGGCCTTTTCAACCTTGGGCGCAAAGGCTTCGGGTGTTTTCAGGACATTGCGGATGATTTCCGCCAGATCAAGACCAAATTTCGATGCGCCAAACCCCTTTGAGGTAGAGCGCAAATGGTCGAACATGGCC
>JBAWDM010000341.1:0-5400 GCA_049590735.1 Asticcacaulis sp.
AGGACGTGGTGCCCCCGAAGGTGAGCCCATCAAAACCTGATCGCCTCATAAAAAAAGCGGCCCTTCCATCCGGAGAGGCCGCTTTTTCTTTAGGTTACAACAGATGTATTACAGAGGTAATACATAGGCCGTCTTGACGATGGTGTAGAATTCCTTGGCATAGGCGCCTTGTTCGCGCGGGCCGTAGGAAGAACCCTTACGGCCACCAAACGGTACGTGGTAATCCACGCCGGCGGTCGGCAGATTGACCATGACCATACCGGATTCGATACGGCGCTTGAAGGTTTCAGCCGACTTCAGCGATTTGGTGCAGATACCGGCCGACAGACCAAATTCGGTGTCATTGGCAACGGCGATGGCTTCTTCGAGATCCTTAACGCGGATCACGGATGCGACCGGGCCGAACACTTCGTTGGTGTTGATGTCCATGTCCGATGTCGTCTTGTCGATCAGGGTCGGAGCGTAATAATAGCCCGGTGTCCCAAAAGTCAGGTCTTCGCCGCCGGTCAGCACCACGCCGCCCTGTTCCTTGGCTTTCGCCACAGCATTGCGGGCGATGTCGAGTTGTTCCTGAGAGGCGATGGGGCCCATCTGAACGCCATCAGCGCGGGAATCGCCGACCTTGATGGCCTTGGTGGCGGCCGCCAGAGCCGATACGAACTGATCAGCAATGCCTTCTGTGACGATGATGCGCGACGAGGCCGTGCAACGGTGGCCGGTCGAGAAGAAGGACGAGTTCATGACCGAATTCACGGCATTGTCGAGATCGGCATCGTCAAGCACGACAACGGGGTTCTTGCCGCCCATTTCGCACTGAACGCGCTTGCCCTTAGCCACGGCCTGATCGCGAACGCGCGAGCCGGTGGGCACCGAGCCGGTGAAGGAGATGGCATCACAACCGTCGATCATCAGGGGGCCTGCGACCGAACCACGGGCGAACACCACATTCAGCACGCCCTTAGGCAGACCAGCGCGATTGAGGATGTCGGCCAGTTCCCAGGCGCAACCGGGTGTCAGTTCGGCAGGCTTACACACAACCGTGTTGCCGAACGCGATGGCAGGGGCCATTTTCCAGGCCGGAATGGCGATCGGGAAGTTCCAAGGACAGATCAGGCCAATAACGCCGACCGGTTCGCGGGTGATTTCGACCTTGACGCCCGGACGGACGGAATCTAGGATTTCGCCGTGTGCGCGCAGGGCTTCACCGGCAAAATATTTGAAGATGTGACCAGCGCGGGTGACTTCGCCGATACCTTCAGGCAGGGTCTTGCCTTCTTCGCGTGACAAAAGCGCGCCCAGTTCGGCCTTACGGGCCAGAATTTCCGTACCGGCATTGTCGAGCACGTCAAAACGTTGCTGCGGTGTCGAAAACTGCCAGGACTTAAAGGCTTCTTTGGCGGCGGCGATGGCGGCAGCCACTTCGGACTCACCGGCTACGGCATAGGTGCCGATAATGTCATTGGTGTCGGACGGGTTGATATTATTGACTGTTTTTTGTGTGACGACCCATTCGCCGTTAATCAGATTGCCTTTGGTGGTCATGATCTGTTGTCTCCTCAAATCCGGAATTTTGTAAAATCGGTGTGCGCTGTATAGGCCACTATGTTAGCGCTATCAAGGCGCAAAGCAGGTGGCAGGGCTATATAACGCCTTAAAACTATGGAAGCCGTATATAGTGGTTCAGTCGATGAAACTCAAGCGCCGCCAACCCGTCGCCTGATAACTTCACATCGGAATTTTAGACCTATTGAAACCTTGCGCAATGTCATTTGAGATGCATTGCGCCTATATACTGTTAAAGCCAGTCTGCCCATTATGCGGCGCAGTTCTTATCCGGAGACCTTCCATCATGGCCATTCCCTTTATTGATCTCGGCGTCCAGCGCGACCGTATTGGCGCTAAGATCGAAACTGCCATTTTGAACGTGGTGCGTCACGGGGCCTATATTATGGGGCCTGAGGTGAAAACCTTTGAGGCCGATCTGGCCGCCTTTGCCGGATCGAAACACGCCCTGTCCTGCGCCAACGGCACGGATGCGATTGAACTGATCCTGCTGGGGCTTGGCATTGGCAAAGGGGATGCCGTTTTCGTGCCATCCTTTACCTTTGTGGCGACAGCCGAAGTGGTGCCCATGACCGGTGCTGAGCCTGTTTTTGTCGATATCGAAGCCGATACCTACAATATAGACCCCGTAAAGCTTGAGGCCGCTATTGAGGCTGTGATGACTGAGGGCCGCTTAAAGCCGGCTGCCATTATAGCTGTTGACCTGTTTGGTCAGCCTGCGGACTATCCGGCCCTGTCGGTGATCGCAAAAAAATATGGCCTGCATCTGATTTGTGATTCCGCGCAAGGGTTTGGTGGCACGATTGATGGTCGTCAGCCACTGGAGTGGTGCATAGCGACTGCCACCAGCTTTTATCCGGCGAAACCGCTTGGTTGTTATGGCGATGGCGGTGCCGTGGCCACCAATGATGACGCGTTGCTGGAACGTTTGATCTCGTTTCGCGTGCATGGCGGAGCCACGCCTACGGATGCGCAGACCATGAACTATGCCCACGAAGCGAAGTACCTCAATGTGCGCATTGGCATGAATTCGCGTCTGGACACGATTCAGGCGGCGGTGCTGATCGAAAAACTGAAGATATTCGGTGAAGAAATTGCCCTGCGGCTAAAGGTGGCGGCCCGCTATAATGCGCTGCTGGGCGGCAAGGTGCTGAGCGTGCCCACAGTGAAGGCGGGCTATGTCTCGACCTGGGCGCAATATACGATTGAGCATAGCAATCGCGACGGCCTGCAGGCGCATTTGCGTGAAAAAGGCGTGCCATCGGCGGTCTATTATCCCATCCCCCTGCATCAGCAGCCGGGCTATGCGGCCTTTCGGTCAGGTACAGGTGATCTGAGTGTGTCTGAGGCCAAATCGAAAACCGTGATCAGCCTGCCGTTCAGTCCTTATCTCGATGAGGCCACTCAGGATGAGATTGTGGCGGCGGTTTTATCGTTTAACGGATAGGCTGCAAACGGCAGATTGTGCCCGATTTATGACCGGCGCGGCTAAGGGTTTGGCGTTTTGTCGTAAATTATCTCAAAACGAGTCAGGGCATGGGATAAATTTGTCTTTTATTCTCGGCATTCTCTTGCTATTGACAAAAAATGCCCACCATCTCGCGTGTGAAACACACACGGACGCCTGCGTCCGCGCTGTATAATCAAGCCCGCAGATCAGTCGGCTTCAAATTGAAATGTGTAGACAGGATACTATATTCACATGGCGGTGATTCAGATCAGTGAAGCAACGACGACGGCGTCTGCGGCTGCGGCCCATTTGCTGCCGCATCAGGCTGTGCTGGATCTGAATGGCGGCGATACAGCCTGGATGCTGATGTCGACGGCGTTGGTGCTGTTTATGACCCTGCCCGGTCTGGCCCTGTTTTACGGCGGCATGGTGCGTAAGAAGAATCTGTTGTCTACCTTGGCGCAATCTGTGGCCGTGACGGTCATTGCGACGGTTCTGTGGGTATTGATTGGCTATAGCCTGGCCTTTGGCGTGGGCGGCGGGGATGCCGACAGCCTGATCAATCAGTTTGTTGGCGGCTTTGATATCGCGCTTTTGAACGGGGTGCGTACCGATACGGCCTTTGCGGCGGCTCCGCATTTGCCGGAATTTTTGTGGATCGCCTACCAGATGACCTTTGCCATTATCACGCCGGCCCTGATTGCCGGTGCCGTGGTTGAGCGCATGAAGTTTTCGGCTTTTTGCCTGTTTATCGCCCTGTGGAGCCTTCTGGTCTATGCGCCGGTCTGTCATTGGGTCTGGGGCGGCGGATTCTTAGGCAAGATGGGTGTTCTCGATTTTGCCGGTGGCGCGGTGGTGCATGTTAATTCCGGTGTGGCCGCACTGGTCGCCTGTTTGGTGGTCGGTAAGCGCAAGGGCTTTGGCCGCGACAATATGGCCCCGCACAATCTGGGCTATACGATGATTGGCGCGTCCATGCTGCTGGTGGGCTGGATCGGCTTTAATGCCGGTTCCGCCTGGACGGCCGACAGTCTGGCTTCGGTGGCCCTGCTGAATACGATCGTGGCCACCATGACGGGGGCGATTGGCTGGATCATCCCCGAATGGTCAGACCGCAAGCAGCCTACCCTTTTGGGGATGGTGTCGGGCATGGTGGCCGGTCTGGTCGCCATTACACCGGCGGCTGGGTTTGTAACACCGGGTGGCGCCTTGATGATTGGTCTGATTACCGGCCCGATCTGTTATCTGGCGGCTACTCATATGAAGAATTTCTTTCGCTATGATGACAGTCTGGATGCGTTTGGCGTTCACGCGGTCGGTGGCTTTGTCGGGGCGCTTCTGACGGCGGTGTTTGCCAATACCAGCATCAATGCCGCCGGTGCGGATGCCAGTGTGCTGAAACAACTGATCGGCCTTATTGTGATTATTGCCTGGAGCGCGGTGATAACCTTCCTTATTCTGATGGTCTGCAAGTTCACAACAGGCCTGCGGGTGACAGACGAGCAGGAGATTGAAGGGCTGGATCAGTCGCAACACGGGGAGGCCCTGCACGGGTAAAAGACGGGTCAAGCCGTCCGCTGTAACCGGCAGGCACATAGCCAGAGACTAAGTGCTTTGCCGTCAAAAATTAAGAGATACGAGAATTGAACATGTCTTTACGCTGCTTTTTGCTATATTGCAGCGCAACGAAGACAGGCTGGCCGGGCGTTCCGGTCGCAGTTGGGTATAGAGGTTAGCATGGATACGAACCGTTTTGTGATTGAAGTCAAGAAAACCCCGGCCAAGGCCGAGGCCAAGACACGCACACATAATTTCAACGAAATCTATGCCGACTTCACGCCGACATCGGCCGCGCATCAGGCGTCACGCTGCGCGCAATGCGGCGTGCCGTTTTGCCAAAGCGGCTGCCCGCTGCAAAACAATATTCCGGACTGGTTGCGACTGACCGCCGAAGGTCGCCCGCGCGAAGCCTGGGAACTGTCGGCGGCCACCTCGACCCTGCCGGAAATCTGCGGCCGCATCTGCCCGCAGGATCGCCTGTGCGAAGGTTCCTGTGTGCTGGAGCAATCGGGCTGGGAAAATGTCACCATCGGCAGCGTCGAGCGCTATCTGGGCGACATGGCCTTTGAAAATGGCTGGATCGAGCCAATTACGCCTGAGATTGAACGCAGCCAGAGCGTTGCCATTATCGGGGCGGGGCCTGCCGGTATTGCAGCGGCGGATCGTCTGCGGACACTGGGCTATCAGGTCACCATCTATGACCGTTATGACCGCGCCGGTGGTTTATTGGTGTACGGCATCCCGTCCTTCAAGCTGGAAAAGCATGTCGTGGCGCGCCGCACGGATCGTTTGGCGGCTTCGGGCGTCAAATACGAACTGAACTGCGA
>JBAWDM010000342.1:0-14159 GCA_049590735.1 Asticcacaulis sp.
GTCATGGGGGGTTTCCACAAGGTCGGCGGGCCCGACTTACCGGCTGCGGCCCGCGCCAGTTCTTGTTCGGCATGCTGGCGGCGGCCTTCGTCGTCATGGGCAAACGGCATGCCCATTATGTCCTGCACGTAAAACACATCCAGCGCCTGACGGGTGGACGACGTATATACCTGAGCCCCCACCACATTGCCGCCCAGCTCAGACAGGGCGCGGGCCAGATCGGCAAACAGGCCGGTGCGGTCTTTGGCGGAAATTGAAAAGGCCGTGGCATTACGCACCGTATCAATGCGTGAACGCACGCAGGGCTGGGTATCGGTGGTGCTTCTCACCAGCTCGGCATGGCTTTTGATATCGGCGGGCGCAAAGGAGATCAGGTAGGAATCATCCATAGTTTCCAGCCAGGCCGACATGGAGGGGTTGTTTTCGCTGACGAGGGTGCGCAGTTCATTGGCACGTATAGCCAGCCCCTCACGGACGCTGGCCACCGCATCGCCACCACGGCCGCCGCGAAAGGCGCTTTCGGTCGCATCGACCAGATCGCGCATCAACTGCCCCTTCCAGGCATTCCACACGCCGGGGCCGACCGCGCGAATATCGGCCACAGTCAGGATAAGCAGCAGGCGCAAACGCTCCGGTGTTTCAACAATATGAGCAAAGCTGGCCACGGTTTCGGCGTCCGACACATCGCGTTTCTGCGCGTAATCAGACAGGATCAGGTGGTGGCGCACCAGCCAGGCCACCTGATCAATCTTCCAGCCTTCCAAGCCTAAGCGCTTGCAGGCCTTGCGGGCGGCCGCTTCGCCTGCGATTTCCTGACCCAGCTCATCGCCCTTGCCGGTATCGTGCAACAGCATGGCCAGATAGAGGCTGTCCTTGTCGGTGATCTGCGGCATCATCATTGTGGACAAAGGGTGCTCATCGCGGAAGCGTCCGGTGTCAATGCGATGGATGATGTCAATGGCCCTCAGCGTATGCTCATCGACCGTATAGGCATGATACATGTTGAACTGAGTCTGGGCGACGATATGGCCAAATTCCGGGATATAACGGCCCAAAAGACCGGTTTCCGACATCATGGACAGGGTACGGTACGGGTCTTTACCACGCACCAGAAGATCGAGAAAAAGCCGTGCGGCCTCAGGATTGCGCCGTAAGGACGGCGTCACCAGATCAAGATTGCGGGTAATGGCGGTAAAGGCGTCCGGATGCAGATCTAGTTCAAGCCGGTCGGCCATCTTGAACAGCATAAACATCGCCACGGGTGACTTTTGAAAAATATCCGATGAATGGACACTCAGACGCCCCGCCACAATAACAAAGCCGGGATGATCCGGCTTGGTGAGGTTCATAATGCCGCTCTGGATCAGGTTGGACAGGCGCGCCAAAGGCTTAGCCTGCTGGGTTTCCAACTGGGCGCAAAACACCCGCGTCAGGGCGCCGACCTCTTTGGCAACTATGAAATAACGGCGCATGAAGCGCTCAACATTGGCTTCGCCGTCCGGATAGGTAAAGCCCATGCGGCTGGCGATTTCCGGTTGCAGGTCAAACGACAGGCGGTCTTCGGCCCGACCCGATGCGGTGTGCATCAGGATGCGCACCTTCCACAGGAAATCAAAGGCCCGCACAAACACCTGACGTTCTTTATCGGTCAGGATGCTGTCCAGAACGCCCCAGGCGCCTTTGAGGGCCGGCGGTTGGGCATCGGCGCGGCTCTGGCCGTTCAGGCGCGCCTCAAGGCTGCGTTGATTGGCCAGATATTTGGCAATCCAGAACAGGGTGTGCAGATCGCGCAACCCCCCCTTGCCTTCCTTGACATTGGGCTCCACCACATAGCGGGTCGTCCCGGCCTTCAGGTGGCGCTGGTCGCGTTCCTCCAGCTTGGCGGCAACAAAATCGAAGGCATGCATCTTCAGGCCTTCGTGGTTCAGCTTATCCTGAAGATTTTTAGCCAGGACCTTATCACCGGCAATCAGGCGGTTTTCCAGAAGCGCCGTCATAATGGTGTGATCGGAACGGGCATATTTGATAGTTTCATCGACCGTGCGTGAGGCATGACCGACCTTAAGGCCCATGTCCCAAAGCGTATAAAGGATGAACTCAATGACCGATTCCGAATGCGGTGTTTCTTTCCATGCCCGCAGGAACAACAGGTCAAGATCGGAATAGGGCGCCAGCTCGCCACGGCCATAGCCGCCGACGGCAATCAAACTGAGCCGTTCGCCCTGCGTGGGATTATCGGCCCGGTACATATAGGTCAGGGTGAAATCCCAAAGTGCGCTGACCACCTGATCGGTCGCCTTGGCCAGCGCCTTGGCAGTGGCGTGGCCGCCCTTGTGATCCTTAAGGCGGTTTTGAAGCGCATTGCGGCTGGTATCCAGCGCCGATTTCAGAATGGTTACGGCGCGCTGACGCAGATCCAGCTTATTGCCGTTAGAGTGTTCATAGGCCTCTGTCAGTGCTACACGCAGGGCGGCTCCGTCGATACGATGTGCAGGTGCGGGTGCAGGCGCAGGCGAAGGCGAAGGAGCAGAAACTGTGGTGGCAGGGGACATAGGGATACTTTACGGGGGCTTTAACTGAGGGGGGTCAGCAATTTACGCAGATTATACAGGGCCTCTAAGGCTTCACGGGGACTTAAGTCATCAGGGTTGAGGCCTTTGATGGCAGTTTCGATTTTTGAAGGGGCAGCAACAGCCGCGTGGGCGGCCTGAGACTGTAAGATCTGGGCCTGTGAGAAAAGCGGCAGATCATCAAGTCGGAGCTGGGTCTGATTGTCGGCCTCAAGACGCGCCAATATATCACGGGCGCGTCCGACAACGGCGGGGGGCATCCCTGCTAAACGTGCCACCTGAACGCCATAGGAGCGATCTGCCGAGCCCTTTTTGGCCTCATGCAGGAAGATGAGTTCGCCATTATGTTCCCGCGCTGTCAAGCTAAGATTATTGACAAACTGCAACCGTTCCTCAAGGCGCGACAACTCATGGTAATGAGTGGCAAAAAGCGTGCGCGCCCTGATGACATCATGCAGGTTTTCCGCGCAAGCCCAGGCAATCGCCAAACCATCATAGGTGGCTGTGCCGCGCCCGATTTCATCGAGGATGATAAAGGATCTTTGGGTGGCCTGTGTCAGGATGGCGGCAGTTTCCACCATCTCCATCATAAAGGTAGAGCGCCCCTGCGCCAGATCATCGCCTGCGCCCACGCGTGAGAACAAACGGTCGACCACGCCTAAGTGCATGGAGCGCGCCGGCACAAACAGGCCGGCCTGCGCCATAATGATCAAAAGGGCATTTTGCCTTAAATAGGTCGATTTACCGGCCATGTTCGGCCCTGTGACCATGGACAGACGGGCGAAATCGGCGCCGTCCGCATCCAGTTCCACATCATTGGGCGTAAAGGGCTTGCCCTGCGTCTTCAATGCCGCCGCTACAACCGGATGGCGGCCCCGGCAGATTTCCAGCCGCAAACCGTCGTCGATTTTGGGTCGCACGGCGTCCTGCTCTTCGGCCAGACCGGCATTGGCGCTGGTGACGTCGAGCGCGCAGATGGCGTCATGGGCGGCTTGAATCTCTGCCGCCGACTGACGCACCTCTTCGCGCAGGGCTTCAAACAGCTCCATCTCAAGCGCGAGGCCCTGCTGGGCGGCGCGCTGGATGCGACCATCCAGTTCCGTCAGTTCGGTGGTGACAAAACGCACCTGATTGGCGAGGCTCTGGCGGTGAATGAATTGCTTCTGTTCGTCCTGTGCCACCAATTGTTCAGCCAGCTTGGTCGACAGTTCGATGAAATAGCCCAGCACATTGTTGAACTTGATACGGACGGCAATGCCCGTTTCGGCCACCAAACGCTGTTCTAACGCCAGTATGATCTGACGGCTGTCATCGCGCAAAGACCGTGCTTCGTCCAGTTCGGCATGGTAGCCCGTGCGGATAAAGCCGCCATCGGATAGTTTAAGCGGTGGCTCATCCACCAGAGCGCGCTCCAGACGATCGCGCAGGGCACTGAGACGTAAAGAGGGCGTCAGTGCGGTGAGAATGGCCTCGATCTCGGCAGGCGTGGCCAGATTTGTGCTGTCCTGCGTGGCATCATTCAGGGCGTTGGCCAGTGTCTCACCAATCGCCAGCCCGGAAGCGATAATGCTGAGGTCACGCGCTGTGCCGCGATTGAGGCTAAGGCGGGACAGAGCGCGGGCCTGATCGCTCAAAGACCGCATCAGATGGCGCAGATGCTCGCGCAAATCGCGCCTCGGTAACAACCATTCCAGCGCGTCCAGACGGGCATGGATGTCGGCCGGCTGATAGAGCGGACGTGACAGGCGATTGAGCAAAAGCCGTGATCCACCGGAGGTGACCGTCATATCCAGAGCGGCAATCAGACTGCCTTCGCGTTTGCCCGATTGTGTCCGGTCAATATCCAGCGAATGGCGCGTGGCGGCGTCAATGCTGAGATAGTTTTGCGACCGCACGCGCGATGGCGGCTTTAAGGTCGGAATTTTTCCGGCCTGCGTCAGGTCAATATAGGCCGCCAGCAACCCAAGCGCCGAAATCTCAGCCGGACTGAAGCGGCCAAAGCCATCCAGCGTTTGCACACCATACAGTTTCAGCAGGCGCGCTTCACCACCCGCTGGATCGCACAGGCTGGCGGGCTGGGGCTGGATGACGCCGGCGTGCAGTTTCAGCAGGGGGTAGAGGGCTTCGTCCGTCAACAGACGATCGGCAATCAGGCTCTCGGACGGGCGAAGCGCCGATAGCTGCGCGCCCAGTTGCTCGGCCTCGACCTCAAGCACTTCAATATCGCCGGTCGACAGCTCAACCGAGGCCAGCGCCATAACACCGCCCCGCGATGACAGGGCCACCAGCCGGTTGGTGCCGCGCTCCTCAAGCAGGGTGTCCTCAGTAAGGGTGCCGGGCGTTACCACACGTGTTATACCGCGTTTGACAATGGCCTTAGAGCCGCGTTTTTTGGCCTCTGCCGGGTCTTCCAGCTGGTCGCAGACAGCCACGCGGTGTCCCAGACGAATCAACTTGGCGATATAGGCATCGGCCGCATGGGCCGGTACGCCCGCCAGAGGAATATCCTTACCCTGAAAGGTGCCGCGTTTGGTCAGAGCTAAAGACAGGGCCTGCGAGGCAATGACGGCATCCTCAAAGAAGATTTCGTAAAAATCTCCCATGCGCATCAACAGGATGGCGTCGGGATATTGCGCCTTGATCTGGATGTATTGTGCCATGACGGGTGTTGCGCCCTCAATGTCAGGGGCGGGCAGGGGCGTATTGGTCAGGGCGTCATGTGGCAGGTCATGTGGCATGGCAGGCGGCATATCTTTAAGTATGAGCAAGTTTGGCTGCGAAGGTTAACCACTCTTACCACGCCTGAGAAGGGGGTGAGGCAAGGAATATGGGTCAGGTTTAGTTGTGCGCTGCGGGGTATATCTCGCAAAAGCGAGTGGTGCGCCAAGTTTACGGCGATTTAAGGAAAATAGACACGATTTGTGATGATTCTCAGCTTTCTAACGCTTTGATTTAGCTCTATTCGTACGTTTTGATAAACCACAACGATAACAAAACCCGTCCTATGTTCGCACGCGTCCTTGCCACAGGGCCAATATGCGGTTCACCCCTGCCATAAGAGTCCCATGTCTACCGAAAAACAAACCTTCAGCGACGAAGAAGCGCTAGATTTCCACCAGTTCCCGCAAGCCGGCAAGATTGGTCTTTTGCCCACCAAGCCGATGGCGACGCAGCGCGATCTGGCGCTGGCCTATTCGCCGGGCGTGGCAGTGCCGGTGCGGCGTATCGCGGAAAATCCGGACGCCGCCTATGACTATACGTCCAAGGGCAATATGGTCGCGGTCATTTCAAACGGCACGGCCATTCTGGGCTTAGGCAATCTGGGGGCTCTGGCTTCCAAACCGGTCATGGAAGGCAAGGCGGTTTTGTTCAAGCGCTTTGGCGACATTGATTCGTTTGACATTGAGGTCAACACGCAAGACCCCGACGAATTTATTACGGTGGTGAAGAACATCACGGCCAGCTTTGGCGGCATCAATCTCGAAGACATCAAAAGCCCGGAATGCTTTATTATCGAAAGCGCTTTGCAGGATCTGGCGGATATTCCGGTTTTCCATGATGATCAGCACGGTACGGCCATTATTGCCGCGGCAGGTCTGATCAATGCTTTGAAAATCAGTGGCAAGCGCTTTGAAGACGCCAAGGTCGTGCTGTGTGGGGCGGGTGCGGCGGGCCTGTCGAGCCTCAGCCTGATTAAATCTTTGGGCGTTAAACACGAAAACACCATTGTTTGCGACATTCACGGCGTGGTCTATCAGGGCCGCGAAGTCGATATGGACCAATGGAAGGCCGTGCACGCCACCGATACACCAAAGCGCACCCTGGCCGAGGCTATGGTCGGCGCCGATGTGTTTCTGGGGCTGTCGGCCAAGGGCGTTCTGACGGCTGAGATGGTGGCCAGCATGGCCCCCAATCCGATCATCTTCGCCATGGCCAATCCCGATCCGGAAACCACCCCTGAGCAGGTGGCGGCCGTTCGCAGTGATGCCATCGTGGCCACGGGCCGTTCGGATTATCCCAATCAGGTCAATAATGTTCTGGGCTTCCCCTACATTTTCCGTGGCGCCCTGGATGTACGGGCGCGTCGCGTCAATCACGAAATGAAGCTGGCGGCCGCACAAGCCATTGCCATGCTGGCGCGCGAAGATGTGCCCGATGAAGTGGCCGCTGCCTATCAGGGCCGCCATCTGAAATTTGGCCGTGACTATATTATTCCATCACCCTTTGATCCGCGCCTGATCTGGTATGTCCCACCCTTTGTGGCTCAGGCCGCTATGGATACCGGCGTGTCGCGTATAGCGATCTCAGATATGGACGCCTATCGCAAGACGCTTGAACAACGCCTTGATCCATCGGCAGGCTTTGTGCAGGCGATTACCTCATCCGTGCGTTCACGGCCTGCTAAGCGCATCGTCTTTGCCGAAGGTGAAGATATTTCCGTCATTCGTGCCGCCCATGCCTTTAAGCTGCAAGGCTTAGGCACGCCCATCCTGTGCGGGCGTGAAAATCTGATCGAAGCCAATATGCGTACGGCAGGCATTGATCCGGAAAGCGAAGGCATTGAAATCGTCAATGCACGCGTGTCACATCGTAATGCCGCCTATAGCCAGTTGCTCTATAGTCGCCTGCAACGCGAAGGTTTCCTGAAGCGCGACGTGGATCGTCTGATCAATCAGGATCGCAACTCCTTTGCCGCCGCCATGGTGATTTCCGGCCATGCCGATGGCATGGTGACAGGCGTGACCCGCTCCTTCGATCAGGCGCTGACAGATGTGTTACGTGTGGTTGATCCGGCCCCGGGTGGGCGCATTATGGGCATGTCGATTGTGCTGGCCAAAGGTAAGACGGTCTTTATTGCCGATACGACCGTGGCCGAACTGCCGTCACCTGAGGAACTGGGTGATATTGCTATTGAGGCCGCCATGGCTGTGCGCCGTATGGGCCACACACCGCGTGTCGCCTTTATGAGCTATTCGACCTTTGGCAATCCTTCGGGGGATCGTTCTGATCGCGTTAAGGAAGCGGTGCGTTTGCTGGAACATCGCGGCGTTGATTTTGAATTCGAAGGCGAAATTCCGCCCGATGTGGCGCTTGATCCAGCCTTGTGGGCTAACTACCCGTTCCAGCGCCTGACCGCACCCGCCAATGTCCTGATCATGCCGGCCATTCATTCGGCTTCGATCTCGACCAAGCTCATTCAGGCGCTTGGCGGGGCGACCGTGGTGGGGCCGCTTTTGCTGGGCCTGTCCAAGTCGGTACAGATCTGTCAGTTGTCGGATTCGGTGTCGAAAATCCTGACCATGGCGACCTTTGCCGCCTATGATGTGCGCGCCACCAACTAACGGCTTCAGGTCTCTATAGTTTCATCGGCCTCGTCACGTATCGTCTGTACACGGTTTAACCAGATACACAGCGCGATGGCGAGGACTCCGATGACAGAGCTGTAGGTAAAAAAGACAACATAGCCGGTGCCAAGTGCTTCACGGCTGACGCCCAGAATCTCAGCGGGGCGGGCATAGGATATGGCGGGCATGTTTTGAAACAGGCCGTGCAGGCTCTGGCTCCAGCCGCCGGCATCTGAGGCCTTGGCGGAGGTTTCGACAATGCGGCCGGACTGCGAGGCCAAAAGCTTGCCCGGCAGCGCATAGAGCGAGGTAAACAACGCATATTGCTGCGCGGCATAGCCCTTGGAAATCAAAGACGACATATAGGCAATCAATACGGTGCCCGCGATACCGCCTGAGGCATTGTCGATGCCCAGCGTAATGGCAAAGGCGGTGACATCATTGCCTTGTGTCGCCAGCCACGCATAGGCGAGGTTCGAAAAGGAGCCGACCACCGCCCCGAAAATCAGGGCGCGCTTCATGCCAAAGGCGGTGACGACATATCCCCCCATGCCGACCCCCACCATGGTCATGACGATGCCGAAAATCTTACGCAATTCGGCGATCACCGGCAAATCAAAGCCGAGATCAACATAAAAGGCGCCATTGACGTTCAGTAGAAAATCTGAGACGCGATACAGGCAGATCAACGCCAGCATCAGCCAGGCTATATTGTCATAACGTTTGAAAAAGGCTTCGATCGGCACCACAAAGGTCTGGCGCAGATAGGCGCCGGGGCGTGTGGGCGTGCCCCTTAAAGGCAGGCAGGCCACTGCCAGAAGGCCAAGCCCGATCAGGACAGCGGGCACTTGCAAAAAGACACCCGCTGTGCGGCTGGTCCACAAAGCCTTGGCGGCATCGAACACATCGGTCGACGGGAAAGCAAACTGAAACAGGTCAATATTGGCCGTAAGCCCCGCCCCCAGCAGACATATAGCGAACAGCATAAGCATAAGGCGACCGGCCCATTCCAATCCTTCCAGCGCCGGGCGTTTCGGCGCGCCGCCATATTCAATCGGACGCACCCTGTGGACGGCTTCCTTGGGGGCCAGCAAAACACCGATAATCCCAAGCCCCATGAGCGCGGCCATAAGCGCATAGGCAAATCCCCAGCCCAGTGTATCGGCCAGCATCAAGGGCACAATGCCGGACACAAAGGGCGCGATACGCGCCCCCCAGGCGGTGGCGGTGGCCATGACGGCCTGACGTGTATCGGACTCGCCCGCCGTTTCAATCCGCCAGGCATCAATAACAATATCCTGCGTGGCACCGGCGCAACCGATAATAATGGCCACCAGCGCCATCAGCCCCAGTTGATAATGCGGATCGAGGCTGGAAATCGTCCAAAGCCCTGCCATGATGACCAGCTGGCTTGAGAGTATCCAGCCACGACGGTGGCCCAGCATAAAGGTCAGGCCCGGTAAACTGACGCGGTCAAGGACAGGCGCCCAGACGAATTTCAGGCTGTAAACAAAGGTCACCAGCGAAAAATAGCCGATGGTGGTCAGCGACAGGTCGACATCGCGCAACCACACGGACAAGGTATCGAAAATCAGCGACAGAGGCAGGCCCGAGGAGAACCCCAACAGGATCATCACCAGGGCCGGACGCGTCAAAAAGGGCTTAATCCGCGCGACCAGTCCGGGTTTGGCGTTCGGCTCGGTTTTGGGGGAATCCGGCGTGGGGGAATCTTGCATAGATAAGCCTCTCGTGACACGAGCGGGCAAACTAATGCGAATTGCACGGCATGGGAATCGCTAAGTTGTGTTTTATCCGGCCTGTTTTGAGCCGTTGTCTTTGGGGGTCGCCCATTTTTGCAGCAGGTGCTTCATCGCCACCAGTTCAATGGGCTTGGACAGAAAATCATTCATGCCGGCATGCAGGCTGGCGCGGCGATCTTCTTCATAGGCATTGGCAGTCAGGGCGATAATCGGCGTTTTGATGCCCATGTCACGGATAAGGCGCGCCGCCCCTATGCCATCAAGGCCGGGCAAGCCCAGATCCATAAAAATAAGGTCAAAACTGCGGGTTTTAATGATATCCAGCGCTTCTTCGCCGGATGAGGCGCGCTCAACACGGCAGCCTTCACGCTGCAACAGGATCTGCGCCAACAGTGCATTGACCGGATTGTCTTCAACCAGAAGCACGGACTTATCAGGGGCCGCCTCCACGTCAATGCGTTCATCATCCCGGTGCGGCAGAATGGCAGCACGGCGGGGCGGCTGTGAAAATGTCTCAAGCCGTTCCAGCAGAGACGAACGGCGCAAAGGTTTGATCAGATAACCCGCCCAGCCGTTTTGCCGCCACTGCTCGATTTCATCCCGTTGTTCCGGTGCCAGTAAAATCAGGCTGTGTGGCGTAGGCGCAGGTGCCGGTGCATTAAAGGTAGCACGATCTGCCAGCAAAACCGCTTTTGGGTCGATTTTTTTCAGGACGCGGATATGGCTGAGTTTATGACCGGCGGCCGCCAGATGGTGCTGGGCGCTTTGGGCCAGAATGTCATTATCACTGACCAGCAGGGTCGTCTTTGTCTGGCGCACAACATTGGCTACGGGATGCAGGCCGTAGGGGGCGCGAAACTCCACGCTGAAGGTTGAACCCCTGCCCATGTCGGAATTAAGCGTCAGATTGCCCTGCATGACCTCAACCAGCTTTTTAACGACCACAAGCCCAAGGCCTGCGCCGCCATACAGGGTGGCATGATTGGGTTGCACCTGACCATATTCTTCAAAAATACGGGCGCGGGCCTCTTCGGGAATGCCGGGGCCGGTGTCACGGATGCTGAACCGGATCAGGCCGTCTTCTGTCAGGCTGACATCAATTAACACGCCGCCTTTTGTGGTGAATTTGATGGCATTACCGGCCAGATTAAACAGGATTTGCCGCAACCGGCCTTCGTCGGCATGAATATGGACAAGACGCGGATCCAGCGCCCAGGCAATCTCAATGCCATTGGCATGGGCGCGCGGTGACAACAACTCAGCTACGCTCTGCAAAAGCGGCTCCAGCGCCACTTCGCTGGTTTCCAGCACAATGCGGCCGGCATCAATACGCGCATAGTCAAGCAGGTCATTGACTAGGGTCAGCAAATGGTCGCCGGATTCGCGTGCCGTCTGGATATAGGACGCCTGATCGGGCGTCAGCTGGGTGCGGGTCAGCAGGGACAACATGCCCATAACGCCATTCAGCGGCGTACGGATTTCATGGCTCATCATGCGGAAAAAGGCTTCGCGCGCCTTCAGGCGGTCTTCGGCAGATAGGTTATCGTCTGAAACAGGGCCGGTGAGCGCGGGTTGCATGGCGGGTTTTCCGTCGGTTCATCTTCTGATCAGGGCACCGTAGGGTAAATTCGTTAAGTTAAGCCAAAGCCTGTATGTTTTTCGGGCAGATTTGAACCTATGACCGATTTAACCTTAGATGCCGTCCTCTGATCGATTTTCTGAGTGTCAATAATTCCGCGAAACAGGGTGGGAGAGGGGGATGCGCCGTCTTTAATCGTGTCTGCGGCGCTGCGGCGATAGATTAGGGCTTCGGCGACATGGCGGCGCAGAATTGTTTCTGAGGCTTCGAGGTCGGCAATGGTGCGCGCCAGCCGCAAGGTGCGCGTCCAGCCCCGCGCACTTAAGCCCATCTGTTGCGCGGCCTGTGTCAACAGGGTTTTGGCCTTATCATCCAGAGCGCAAATCTGTTCCAGACCCGCGCCATAGGCTGTGGCATTCAGACCGTTGTCATGGCTTAATTCAAGGCGCCTGGCGCGATCAAGCTGGATGTGGCGCGCCGTTAAAACCCGTGCCGCTACCTCTTTTGACCCCTCCGACGGGGCGGGCAGGGCCATGTCCATGGCGGTGACCGGCGGCACATCAATTTGCAGGTCAATCCGGTCCATTAGCGGGCCGGATACACGGCTTTGATAGTCTTTCAGGCAACGCGGGGCCTTGCCGCACGCGCCCTTGCCGACACCGCCGTGTCCGCAACGGCATGGGTTCATGGCCGCTACCAATTGCACACGCGCCGGATATTTGATGTGGTGATTGGCACGTGCGACAATAATATCTGCCGTTTCAAGGGGTTGCCGGAGGCTATCTAAGGCTTGCGCGGAAAATTCCGGCAGCTCATCTAAGAACAAAACGCCATTGTGCGCCAAAGAGACTTCGCCGGGTCTTGCGCGCATGCCGCCGCCGGTCAGGGCCGCCATCGAGGCCGAATGGTGCGGGCTACGGAAGGGGCGTTCACGCGTTAATTCTCCTTTGGCGATCAGGCCTGCCATTGACCAGACCTGCGATGTTTCCAGCAGTTCGCGTGAGGTGAGCGGCGGCAAAATGCCCGGTAGCCGCTGTGCCAGCATGGATTTGCCCGATCCGGGCGGGCCGACGAATAACAGATTATGTCCGCCGGCCGCCGCGATTTCCAGGGCGCGTTTTGGGACGTCCTGCCCCTTGACCTCATTGAGATCAAGGGGTTTGGCAGGGGCCTTCATCTCACCGGCCACGGGCGGGCTCAGGACGGCATGACCTTGAAATGGTTGATCAGCGCAATCAGAGAGGTGGGGGCCAATATATCCACATTGCCCGCCCATGCCGCTTCGGCACCATTATCGGCCGGACAGATCAGGCCCATGCCAAAGCTGGCGGCCGCAATGGCAGCCGGCAGGGCACCGGAAATGGCGGCGATCCGGCCGTCCAGCATCAATTCGCCGACACAGACATAGTTGGCAAGCGCGTCTTCGGGGATGATCCCCATAACGGTCATCAGCGCGAGCGCAATCGGCAGATCGAAATGCGTGCCTTCCTTGGGCAGGTCGGCGGGTGATAAATTGGCGACGATCCGTTTACCCGGCAGGCTTAAGCCCATGCCCGCAAAGGCGCCGCGCACACGTTCGCGGCTTTCGGTGACCGCCTTATCGCCCAGACCCACCACCTGAAAGGCGACATGGCCATTGGTCAGAACAAGCTCAGCCTCTACCCGTCTCGCCTCAGCCCCCTCAAAGGCGATGGTGGTAATCCGTGCTGGCATGTGTTTAATCCCCGTGTCTGAGGGCGCGTCCCGGATGGTAGCGGACTACTTAATCTATCCACAGTTTAGGCGGGTAAAAAATACAAATCAAGAACAAAAAACGAACAAATTGGCATTTTTACAGATCGCAACGCTAAAGCCTTGCGGTTATTGGAAATTTTATCACGAAATTTCTATTTGCGGCTCGTTCGGGGAGCTTATCCGGCGTCTTTAAGCCTTGTCTCTATGTGATCCCAAAAAAGCTCGCCCGCATCAATCCCCTCACAGGTTTTCAGTTGCGCCGCCCCTGTGGGTGAAGTGACATTGATTTCGGTCAAGTAGTCGCCGATCACGTCAATCCCGACAAACATCAGGCCTTTTTCCTTGAGATAGGGTTTGAGCGCCTCGCAAATCTCACGATCTCGTTCCGTAAGTATAAGCGGCTCGGCCTTGCCACCTACGCGCAGGTTGGAGCGCACGGCCCCGACTTCGGGGACACGGTTGATGCCGCCGGCGATTTCACCATCAATCAGGATAATGCGTTTATCACCGGCGCTGACGGCGGGGATGAATTTTTGCAGCACCAGAGGCTCCGGGCTCATGCTGGCGAACAATTCGATCAGGGAATCGAGATTGCGGTCACCGGCCTTCAGCTTGATGATGCCATTACCGGCCGCACCATGCAGGGGCTTTAGGATGCAATCGCCATGTCTGGCAAAGAAATCATGCAGGGCCACCGGGTCGGCGCTGATCAGGGTCGGGGGTTGCAGGCCCGGAAAGCGCGTGGCGATGAATTTTTCCGGCGCATCCCGCACGCTTTTGGGGTTGTTGACGACCAAGGTTTTGGGATGCACCGTCTCCAGCAGATAGGTGGCGGTGATATAGCTGATGTCAAAGGGTGGATCCTGACGCATTAAAATGACATCAAGATCATCGGCCAGATCGAGCTTTTCAAAGTCGCCGAGTGTGACGTGATCGCCTTTGGTGTCTCGCAAAGTGACCTTGCGGGCGCGCGCAAAGGGCTTGCCGTCTTCGTAGCTGAGGTGGCAGGGTTCATAGACCCACAGCGTGTGGCCGCGTCTTTGGGCGGCCATCAGCATGATAAAGGTCGTGTCGGCGGCGATATTGATGTTTTCGATGGGGTCCATCTGAACGGCGACACGTAACGACATGGGCTTTATCTCTCGGTGAAGGTCAGCCCTTCATATGTGCC
>JBAWDM010000343.1:0-3406 GCA_049590735.1 Asticcacaulis sp.
GTCCGCAAACCCAAGGCTGAAAAGGTTAAGACCGAATCGGTTCAGGCAGGCTTCAGCAAGGGACAGGCGGCAACCCTGAACAATATCAAGGGCGGCTGATCCATCAGGCTCTTGAACTGAGCGGGCAAATGCTGGTAACAGCGACGCATCATTATGGAGACCTGCCTTGACCGTCACGGACGCCCTCGAAAAAATCTATGAATCGCTCGCCAATGATAATGTTGAGCTGGATGCGGCCATCAAGGACTTAAAGGCGGCCCTGGCCGAAGAAGGTCTGAAAGAAGCCGTGGTTGAGCCCTCGCGTCTGGCGCAAAATAATCGTCAGGGCCGCAAGCTCATGCAATCCTATTTCAAGAAAAAGGGCGTGACGGTCACGTTTGCCGCCTGAGACGCGGCTTACACATATGAGTTTAGCCCGCCGCGCCGTTTCTGGTCGTCATGATGACGGCAGGGCGGGCGCGGCTTTCTTTTTGACGGGCTGACAGATCACAAGCGTTACTGGTATATTGCGCCATTCGCATTGCGCCTTGCTTATGTTCTGGTGGTAGGTCAGGGGCGCATAAAACAGAAAGCTGCCCGCTATGGCAATGCTGAGGCAGCATAATATGCCAAAGCGGTATTTTTCCACACGCGGCACCTGTTCGGCAATCAGGCGGAAGCTGAGCGCCAGCAGAAAATAGCTTAAGGCCAGGCCGATAAAGTAGTGATAGATGTACATGACCCGGTGCAGGCCCAGATAGATGTGGACTAGCCAGAATATCATATACATGGCCAGTAAGGCTTCGAGCCGGTCATAGTCGCCTGAAGCCTTTGGCGGAATCTTATAAGCGCGCCTGCGGATAACCAGCGTAAAGGCGGCGATAATGCCCACTATGCCCAGACCCCAATTGACCGGATTGCCAAGCATCTGGGTATAGGCGGTTGTCTTGCCGTTAAAATCCCAGCGATAGCTGATGGCCTTGGCCATAAACGGCCACAGGACGGGCTGCGAGCCATTTGGTTCGGTTTTCACCTCGCCGGTGAAGTCGTGCTTCATGTATTTGTAATAGCCCGCCGTGGCATCCCAGATGACCGCCGGTGACAGGCCGCGCTTATCCGCCAGATAGTCCTTATAGGTCTGGCCCATGGCGCGGGCATCGCGTTGTCCGGCCTTGGTGGCGGGATCGGGCGGATTCGGGTTGAAGACGACATGCAGGCTAAACACGGCTACGACCACAAGGGTAAAGGCCGCGGTCAGGCTCAGGCCGCGCATGATCTGCGTTTTCAAAGTGTTGAAGTTCGGGTTGATCCAAAGGGCGCGCAGCAAGCTGAAGCCGCCAAGTGCCAGCATGACAAGCGAATTGACCTTGACCATAAAGGACAGGCCGCACAACAGGCCAAACAGGCCATAGGTCAGAAGCGGACGTTTGGGCTCTTTGCCAAAAGTATAAAGCCAGACCAGTATGGAGCCGAGCGTAAAGGCAAACTGATAGGAATCGAGATGGGCGGCGCGAAAATGGACGATAAAGGCATTTTCAAACACAAACATAAGCGAGAAAATGAAGGCTTCAAAAGCTTCGGCGCCCAGCTTGAGAACAATCAAATAAAAGAGCAGGGCACTGATGACGGCGAACAAAGCCGCCGGCATGCGGATCGGCGTGAAGTCATAGCCCTTGGGCACCTTATGCGAATCCAGCTTTTTTAAATCCCCAAGGGCGTGGGTGTCGATATTCTTATTGATGCCGAAAAACTTGCCTGCCTTGACACCGGCATCCATGAACATGAAGCCCAGCGGCGGGTGTGAGGCATATTGCGCCTTGCCTTCTTCGTAACGCTGGGTGGTCGTCAGATAGTAGGATTCGTCCCAGAAGCCTTTGTTGGGATTATCAAGGCCCCTCACAAAATTGAAGCCCGCCAGCACAATAATCAACAGACCCAGCGCCCAGCGCATCGCCTTGTCATCGGCATTCCACAGGGCTTTCAGAAAGCCTTTGGCCCGGTTCAAAAGGGAAGCTGAGGCGTAAGTGCGATCAGAAGAAACAGGAGTGTCGGGCGTCATAGGGTCTCGCCTGTGTCGTGAATTTTACCCCTTATGCCCTATTCAATGCGCCATGCCTATAGGTTATGGCCGCCTGTTTTCGCTTAGGAATACAAAGCCGTTTTCAAACGTGCGGGTCGCACGCTACAACAACCTAAGGTTATTTTATTTTTCATTCTTAACAATAAATCAACTTAAGGTAGATATGGTAAAAGCATCATCGGGCCGCCCTGACCTCGATGATGCGTGCGTAAGGCTTGCCCCAAGTGTGCGTACGCCGTTGCCGGTCGGAGTCACTGGTCCTGACTCCGGCCGGATTAGCTTCTCAGGCGATAGCCGGTCTTGAATATCCACGCGATAATGGCGATACAGATCAGCATGAACAGGCCGGTCATCGCAAAGCTGATAGCGATATTGACATCGGCCTTGCCATAAAAGGCCCAGCGAAAGCCATTGACCAGATAGACAACCGGATTGAACAGAGTGACATTCTGCCAGAATTCCGGCAGCATCTTGATCGAATAGAAGGTGCCGCCCAAAAAGGTGAGCGGTGTCAGGATCAGAAGCGGCACAACCTGAAGCTTTTCAAAGCCATCCGCCCATATGCCCAGTACAAAGCCAAACAGGCTGAAGGTCAAAGACACCATGATCAAAAAGATGATGGCGGCGATGGGGTGCATGATCTCATAGGGCACAAAAAGCCGTGCTGTCAGCAGGATCACACCGCCCAGTATCAGCGACTTGGTCGCCGCCGCCCCGACATAGCCCAGAAGGGTTTCAACGACTGAGACGGGGGCCGACAACAGCTCATAGATGGTGCCGGTAAAGCGTGGCAAATAGATGCCGAAAGAGGCATTGGATGTGCTTTCGGTGAGCAGGCTGAGCAGGGTCAGGCCCGGAATGATGAAGGCGCCATAAGATACGCCGTCAATCAATGTCATGCGGCTGCCGATGGCTGAGCCGAACACAACAAAATAGAGCGAGGTGGACAGAACCGGCGCAGCCAGACTTTGGAAGATGGTGCGCCAGGCCCGGCTGAGTTCAAACAGATAGATGGCGCGTACGGCGTGCATATTGAGGCTCATGCTTTTGTCTCCACCAGACCCACAAAGATGTCTTCCAGCGACGAACGCCGCGTATTCACAGATTTAAAATCGACTTTGGCTTCGATCAGGGCCTTCAGCACATCGGCGACACCGGAATCGTCCGGATCATCTTCACTGGTCAGTATAAAGGTCAGGGCCAGCCCGTCCTGCGACAAGATCAGTTTTTGCGCGCCAATTTCGGGGGCGGCTTGCATCGGCGTTTTCAGGCCGATCGTCACCTGGGTCTGGCCCAGCTTTTTCATCAGGGTGTGTTTGTCTTCGACCAGAATAATCTCACCCTTAT